>CAYVCS010000116.1:0-2951 GCA_964450455.1 uncultured Gammaproteobacteria bacterium
TTGTGCAATACATCTTTTTGTGTGATGTGATCTGCTGTCGCAGTTAGAGCAATAATTGGAACGCGGCTAAATTCCTTTTTCAAACGCGAAAGTTGAAGATATTCTGGTCTAAAATCATGTCCCCATTGCGAAACGCAATGCGCTTCGTCAATCGCAAACAATGATATGTTGATGTTTTTAAGTAAATTCAAAAATACGTCGCCATTTCCAAAAAGTTTTTCAGGAGCAACGTATAAAAGTTTAAGTTTATTTTGCATTAAACGTTCAATAATTTTTTTTTTGTTCTTGTGCAGAAAGTGAAGAATTTAGATATTCCGCAGAAATGCCGTTGAGACGAAGACCATCAACCTGATCTTTCATCAGCGCAATGAGCGGAGAAACAACGATGCACACACCATCAAACACGAGCGCTGGAATTTGATAACACAATGATTTTCCACCACCTGTTGGCATCAAAACAAACGCATCGTTGTTATCAAGAATCGTTTGAATAATTTCTTCTTGTTGAAGACGAAACGATTCATAGCCGAATTGTGTTGTGAGAATGTGAAGGGGAGACAACATAGAATGAATAGTATATCACAAACTATATGTATAATCACAACGAGTGTCATTTTTGTAGTAGCTATTTTGTAGCGGAATCTTTAATATGATAAACTACCACTGATAAGTTTCCCTAATATATGTTGGATAAGAAAAATTTTTGTGAATTAGTTACACAGCGTCTTGCTGATGTACATACAGTGCAACTGTAGAATTACTGTTTTATAAAAGATGTTTTGAGTTTTTGTTCTTTGTCAAATCTTTCATATGCAAGTTGAATAAGACGATCAATAAGTTCAGTATAGGAAATTCCACTCGCTTTCCATAGCATAGGAAACATACTGATTGAGGTGAATCCGGGGATGGTGTTGATTTCATTGACGAATACCTCACCATGAATTGTGAGAAAGAAATCAATACGACCCATTCCTTCGCAATTCAATATTTGGAATGTTCTGAGCGCAAGTGTCTGAATTTTTTTTACCGTTTTTTGTGATATTTTTGCGGGGATTTCGAGTATGGCACCATTTTTGTCCAGATATTTTGCTTCGTAGGAATAAAAATCATGGTTTGGAATGACTTCTCCCAGAACTGATGCAATAGGAGTATCATTTCCTAGAACCGCACACTCAATTTCGCGTCCAACTATCTGTTCTTCTATTACAATTTTAGTATCGTATGTAAATGCATCGTGTAGCGCTGTAGTAAAATCTTTTTTCTTAGATACTTTACTGACACCAATCGATGAACCCATATTTGCTGGTTTGATAAAAAAAGGTGATCCTAGTTTTTTAACTATCTGGTGATAGGTTGGTATATCATAGTTATGAACGGTCATACAACGAGCTGTTGGTATATCAGCCTCACGAAGTAATCGTTTCATGACATCTTTGTCCATTCCAACTGCAGAACCCAAGACACTTGCTCCAACAAAAGGAATGTTTGCAAGTTTCAGTAACCCTTGCATTGTTCCGTCCTCGCCAAACGGGCCATGTAGTATGGGAAAAACCACGTCAATTGATGTATCTGACAAATGAGTATCAAGATTTGATATTTTCCCTTCACTTTGGGGGATAAGAGCAATGGTTTGGTTTGCTTGGTTGTTGAGTTGTATCAATTGTGGATCATGGAAATTGACAAGGTATTTCTTTATATCATACAAATGCCAGTTCCCTTTTTTGTCTATACCAATAAGTGTCGGATCATATTTTTTGATATCCAATGCCTCAATAATATTTTTGGCTGACTGCAAAGAAACCTCATGCTCTGCCGATTTTCCACCACAAATAATTGCGATTTTTATTTTTTTATTCATAGTTTTTTATTTTAATAAGTAACGGGGTCTGATGCAGGTTTGAGCTAATATTCAGAATGTAGGATACGGCATGGTAACTCGCGGCGCAATTCACCACACGAACAGGTTCCATATCATGTACCGTACTAATGATTGTAACAAAAAGCAACCTTTATGTATGCATTGAAAAATGAGAAATGCGCTCACGAGGAATCGAACCTCGATTACAGGTTCCGGAAACCTGTGTTGTATCCATTCAACTATGAGCGCATGAATATCGGTATCATAGCGTATAGCGTATGTTGTGTACAAAAAGTGTGGCAGTGCGGGATTGCTTGACACAATTCGGAAAATTCTGCTAGTATCTCATTACTCATTAGTAACTCATTTTTATGTCAGAACAATTTATATTGCAAGCAGAAACACGAACATTGTTTCTAAAAGATATTAAACAAAAACGAAGAGATGGGTTAGCTCCTGCGGTTTTGTATGGATTTAAACAGGAAACAATTCCTGTATTTGTTTCGTCGGTAGATTTTGTAAAATTATATAATGAAGCGGGAACAAGCACGATTATTGATGTGAAAGTTGATGGAGGAGATTCGGTGAAAGCGATTATTGGTGAAGTACAAGTTCATCCGGTAACAAGTCGATTGCAACATATTGATTTGAAACGAGTTGATATGACTTCTACACTTGAGGCGTCTGTTGAACTTTCGTTTGTTGGTGAATCAATTGCAGTAAAAGGAATGGGTGGATCGCTCACGATACAACTTCATGAAATTGATGTTGAATGTTTACCCTCTGCGCTTGTTTCAGAATTAATTGTTGATATTTCTGTATTAAAAACATTTGATGATGTGATTCGTGTGAGAGATCTTTCTGTACCAGCCGGAATTACGATTTTACAGGATCAAAATGCAATGGTTGCGATGATTCAGGCGCCACGAAGTGAAGATGAATTGAAAAATTTGAATCAAGCGGTTACTGAAGATGTTTCAACTGTTGCTAAACAAGAAAAAGTGAAAAAGGAAGAAGAGCCAGAATCAAAATAATCACGAGCATGTCCATAATAATCAAAAAAAAGCAACGTCTTGTGGCGTTGTTTTTTGTA
>CAYVCS010000117.1:0-18173 GCA_964450455.1 uncultured Gammaproteobacteria bacterium
TCGTCAACGAAGTGTCCCCATTTTTTTGAAGGACATGTAGTAGTGGTTTGAAATATACTACACGGTAGCATATTTGAAACAACATGGACGACATGCTATACTCCATCCATATGAATCGTCCCTCATGCGACAACGCCAACAAACAACTTGCTCGCATCCACGAACTTAAGAAACAGTTTGATGATGAGTATGCAGATATACATCAATCAGACGAACACAAACAACATGTTTTAAAAATCAAACTCCAATTAGAAACCGCAATCAAAACATTCCGCAAACAACTTGGCGCTAGAATTGAGGATGCGCGTGAAGTTATGACAGACGAAAACTTTTTTGGTCCAGACGATGTTGAGAACGCATTTGGCGTCCACCTCAAACCCCATGAAATCCCTCCTATCCCATTTTCGCTAGGAGAACTAGAACGAGCTCGCGAACTCGGACAATTTTTAGTATTACGTATAAACCGTGCACCCGACAACGAACCATTGACCATGGAAAAAATGGAATCCCTAGTACGTGAATCTTTTGAAAAAGAGGGGGATGGAGTTTTTTATAATGATACTTTGAGCAAGGTTGAAAAGTTTTCCGTCACAGACACATCCAACCTCGCATGGGCACTAACAAGCCGTGAACTCATACCAAATTCCACTAAGCAAAATTATCTACAACAAACCGAAACACTCGTCAACTATCTGAAAGAATATGTGTTTGCCGGTCAGACATTACCACCTGAATATGCCGACGCAGTTGCGGAGTTTGAGAAGTACTACGACCTTCATTTTAAAGGAAATACGTATGTTCAAATTTCTCAACTGTTAAATGGCAAAAACTGGCGTACATACGCAAAAGAAATTTCTGAATTATGCATCAATCAATTAACTCGCCAACAACCCATTGAGGTATTATACGATATGCTTATTTGTTTTAAAAAAAATAAACACGATAGATTATTGGAAAATCAATCCACATTGACAAATCACTGTTCCTCTGACGGTCGCATTGTCATTCTCGGCGGCGCTCGCGGCCCGAAGGTCGTGTACGGCGAGAGGTGGTTTCCTGGCGAACGCGACGGCCGTTTCGGTGTTTCATTTTCCCGTAGTCATTGATACTTTGAAATTTATTTTTTAAAATTTTGTATTCGTCGTCGTCCACTGGTCAAAGTAAGTCGCAATTACTCCACGTCATTTCGTACATCCACCACCCGCGTCATTTTGAATCCCTCACCCACCTACGTCATTTCGAACCGCAGAGAGAAATCTCGTCAGCGTCCGTACCATCACGAGATCTCTCGTTGCAACTCGAGATGACGAAAAAGGGGTCACGTCATTTCGTACATCCACCACCTGCCCATTTCGCATCCCTCACCCACCTACGTCATTTCGAACCGCAGAGAGAAATCTCGTCAGCGTCCGTGCCGTCACGAGACATCTTCCGCGACATCTCGCAGAAGGCGAGTGCGCGGATCCGTGCGACCCGACTTTAGTCGGGGACGTCTCGGACGTTGCGACTTACTATGTCGCGTTGGGGATTGCGGCTCGAGATGTCGTCGTCGGTGTAGGTTTGACGAGCAACATGATATGTCCTCAATAGCTATAATAAAAAAATCCTCGCATTGTTTGCAAGGATTTTTTTATGTTTGATTGAGTTATGAGGGTTTAGCATCTTTTGACTTTTCGTGTTTTTTCAAATATTTTTCCGTAACATCTGCAATTTTTTTCTTATAGGTTACGTCGCGCAAAAAGGTGAGTTGCGCGCGACGAACTCGTTGAACTTTTACGAGTTCCACTTTTTCAATTGTTGGAACATGGACAGGAAAGATTTTTTCAACCCAAATGTTACCAGATTTTTTGCGGACTGTGAACGTTGCCCCCATGGTATTTCCCGCACGTCGTTTAATCACAGTTCCCTCAAAAACCTGCACGCGTTCTTTGGTTCCTTCTACGATTCTCTGGTGAACACGCACAATCATGCCACTTTCAATTGCTTTTGTTTCTATAAGAGTCATAAATATCATTGATAAATAGTGAGATGAGTATAGTGTATTTACAAATTTGAGTCAAGAGGTGGATTATTATAAATTTTGTCTAAATTTTTCTACTAAATCCTTTCCACCCATTTTTTCCAATTCCTTAATAATTTCATCTTGACAATGAATATGTTTATGACGTGGAATCATAATAAAAGGAGGATTGGCACCGAAAAATGGTGCTCTATATTTATCGTGTTTGCCCGAACGTTTGTTATCGAGTAAAAAACCCAATTTAAGTAATGCATGAATGCAACGTTTGCGACTAAAACTATTTTCACCCATAATTTTATGCTGGTTGCATACGTCCATTGAACGAAACCGTCCCATAACCGTCAAAAGTCATGTGAGTATACACAACGTCCCCCGTTCGTCTTGGAACATCAAAATACGTTAAAATTCCATCATTAATCATTTCTCTCAACGATTCTGGATTGCGTGCTTCGGTAATAAATCCGGGCAAGTCAGGTGAAGTAGCAATTATAGAACCATCTTTAGTTTGCAAATGAAAACGGATGTGTGACGGGATGTTGTATTCATTCACTATGTCAATCGGATTTTTTGCTCTATATATTAAACGAAGTAATTGATTGATCATATAATGCGCTTTGATTGAGTACATTGAAAGCAAAATATTTTTTATGTTTGACGTCGATTGTATTATTACTTAACAGAATAGAGATAATAATCATCTTATGTTTTCACCATAACATATTAAATTACCACACGTCAACCGTGAGCAAATTATCCACATAATTCATTTTTGTATCAATCCCGCTTCTATCAGTGGATTCAAGATAATTTGGGTTGTTACTTCTTCGGGCGTTAGGTGTGTGGTATCAATCACCACATCATAATGCGATGTGTCGTAGGGATTTATTCCGTAATATTTTTGATAGCGACGTATGTCGGATTGTTGTCGATGTGATATCGCTTGTTTTAACTCATCTAGATTATTGACATGTGCTTCGTTGCGTTTGTGTGGGTTGTCTGAAATATCTTTCCAAATTCTACGCGCTCCTTCGTCAGGAAGTACAGAAAGATATATTTTGATTGACTGCGGAATAAAGTAATATGATGTTCGTCCTTGAATAATAAAATTATCTTCTTCTGCTCCAAGTTTTTTTTGGTATTCATCAACTTCTTTATCTGTTTCTTCGTGTGTTTCGCCATACGCATTATATTCCGCAAGTGTCATATTTTTTGCGCGAGCCATTTCGCGACGCAAATTTCCCATATAATATTCTTTCAATCCTAACTTTATGGCAATAAGTTTTGCGACAGTTGATTTACCAGAACCAGCAGTTCCTGATAAGGAGATAATCATACGCGTTCTTTTAGTGTAGACAAAAACTGTTCAAGATTTTGTGGCAATGTTGATGAAAATGTTTGTGTTTCACCAGCCATATCCACGAATGATAGTGATGACGCATGCAGAAAAATTCTACCGACCGCATCATCAAGGTCGCGAATATAGTTTTTACTCATATAGAGCGTGTCGCCAACAAGTGGAGTCCCTTTTCCAAAAAGGTGTACGCGAATTTGATGCGTGCGTCCTGTTGTGGGAAAAATATGAAGTAGTGTGGAACTACCAAATCTTTTGACAACATTACATATTGTGTGCGCTGGTTTTCCTTCGGCACTTGATGTAGGAATTGCTTTCATAAGACCAGTTTTGTTATTTCGTAGAACACGAAATGATAGTTCAAAATGTTCATCAAAATCAGTTCCATGAGCAAGTCCTATATACATTTTTTTCACCAGTCGTTCTTCAAATTGTTGTTTGAGATGGTTATATGATTGTTGTGTTTTTGCCAATATCATTACCCCTGAAACATCTCGGTCAAGCCGATGCACGATGCCGGGACGCGTCGTCGGTTCATCGCCCACGCCCGCAATTGAGGGATTATGCGCGAGCGCCCATTGCGCGACCGTTCCTTCATCTCCACTTTTTTTACTTTCATGCGAAAGTAATCCAACTGGTTTATTGATGACGATGTAGTCATCTGTTTCAGCGATAATTTCCATATTAGGAAAAGGAATTGGTTGTGGGGATTTCTGTTTTTTTTCATCCTGAATATCTATCACGTCTCCTTCTTTGAGGAATAAATGTTTTGCGCACGCGATATCATTAACGGTGATTATTTTGTTCGTGATGGATTGTTGCCAATAGGAACGTGAATGTTCAGGAAACATTGAGGTCAAAAAAAGATCAAGTCGAGTTCGTGTTTGAAGTTTTGGAACAGTAATTTTCATATATGTTTTTGTAAATAGTCACGAGCGTCTTCTTTGGTAGTAATAATTCCCTGAAGTTGCGCTTCGCGAGCACTATGGAGTAATTCTCCAATTTGTTTACTTGGTTTTAAATCAAGTAACTCCATAATTTCATTTCCGTCAAGTAGGGGTTTTGGAAGTTTCAAAACTGCGGCTTTCTTTTTGAATATCGCAAGTAATGAATTGATTTTTTCAATCATGGTAAACAAGACGTCTGTTGCGGGAATTCCAAGTGGATTGATGGTCGCAGAGCCATCTGCATATAGCATCATCAACAAATTGCACCCTTTGAGTGGATCTTTGAAAAAATATTTTTCAATTGTTGTTGCTTTCATATTGGGAATATTGCCATGCCCAGCTATCAGATGATATTTTATCAACCATTCTACCATATCTACATCAACTCCAATGTGTTGTGGACTTGAAAGTTTCAATCGTTCACAAATTTCTCGCGCTTTGATTGCTCCGATTGAGTCATGTTCATGTGTTCGTATGCGATCAACTCCATGTGTTTCTGGTGTTTCTAGTGTTTCAGGTTTTGCGATGTCGTGGAGCAATACCGCGATAATATTTTCAGGAGAATAAGGATTCGCGAGTCGTTTACAATATTCTGGAAAATGCGTATTGATGAATGTGAGACAATCAGGAGATGTTAATTTGAGAAGTGCAAGACGAGTATGAATAAATACATCTCCTTCAGCATGAAATTCATGATGTTGCGGACATCCTTTCATCAATAATAATTCTGGCATAACAAAACTCCATGCATTTGCGCTGTCCCACAAATCAAGCGTACGTACAGGATGTGCAACGAGCGATTTTATAAGTTCTTTTGCGATAGATTCATACGGGACAATTCGTTCATTCTTTGTATCAATATCATTGAGATGTGGAATCAATGTTTGTATACTCTGAAATGTTTCTGGTTCAATCGTAAAATCCAGTTGACAACTAAAACGAAGCGCTCGCAACATACGTGAATAATCTTCTTGAAAACGTTCATGAGGATTCCCAACAGTTGTAATACATTTATTTTCTATGTCGCGCAATCCATTCCATTCATCAATAAGTTTTTCTGAATTGATATTCCATGCAAGTGCGTTGATAGTAAAATCGCGACGTGCTAAATCATCTTCTATGGCAAGTGATGGATCAGATTGTACGTCAACATCTCTGTATCCGCCTGTTTTCAGCGCATGATCCGTTCGTGGCAGAGCAATATCAAACGCAGGGTAGATTCCACTTGAAAGATGAGGAGTAAATTTAAATACACCAAAATGTTTTCCCACAAGATTTACAATTCCTTGAGTGGTAAGAAATTCTTTCAATGTTTCAGCATCAACATTACACACAACAAAATCCGTGTCACATGATGAACGTCCTATAAGTATATCGCGAACAATTCCACCAACAAGATAGATTTGCGCATGAGGCAGTTGTTGTTGCATCACGCGAATCCATGAAAAATCTTCATGAGCAAGAAGTGTTGTACAACTTTGTGTGATTGAGCTATTGTTCATATAAGCAAATGATGCATGAAGTATATACGTTGTATGCGTTCACGTACAGCACAGAATTATGTAGCTTTTACAATCTTTTTTTTGTATGGTAGTATGTGAGTACGGTGATACGCATTTTATTACATACATATATGGCGAAAAATAAAAAGAAAAGCAAAGAAGAATTGTCGCGGCCTGTTACTTTGGGTGTTCTGCTTCAATTTACTGAAGAAGTTCTTATGCCAAGTATTGGTAAAATGTTCAATGATTTTGAAATTAAAATGGATAAAAAGATGGATGCAAAATTAAAAACTTCTTTCGCAAAACATACCTATGAAATGAAATCGTACTTTGATGATAAACTGGCAGATTCTACTTCTGATATTTTTAAACGGCTGGACAAAAAGTACGAAAAAGATAAACAATTTAAATCGCGTGTGGTTGATGTTTTTCGACGCAGTAACATAGGTACTGTTGAAGATATAGCATACCTTCAAGGCATGCTCGACGCCGCATAACTTTTTTAGGTTTGTTGCAGTAACCACTCTAAGAGTGGCACAAACTCTATGGTATCGCTATCTTTTTTTACCGTGCGTTTCTCATCCCAGGTAAGTATAGTAAGCTTTTTTACCTTCAACTCATTCCCTGCCTCTACCAGTGCTCTCACTTCTCTTTGTTCAACATGAGAACTTATGGATTCATAGCAGACCTGTATCAGTTCAGCAACTTCTATTCCTTTTTTCACAACAAAATCCACCTCTTTGTCATTACGGGTTTTGTAATAAAACAATTCTCTGTTCGGTTTGGCCCCACGTTTCACCAATTCCGTAAAAACAAGGTTCTCCATGAGCTTGCCTTTATTCGGAGAATACTGAATTGCTTTTGCAGTGATAAAACCATTGTCGACTGCGTACGCTTTTCGTGGAGACCTTATCCTTTGTATTGATTTTGGCGAATATCGGAGCAAAGAAAATATGAGGTATGCTTCTTCCAGATATTTTATGTACTTCTCTATGGTGGACGCACTCTTTAAATTTAAAATTTCAAGAATTTTTCGTATCGTATATAGATTTGCAAAGTTGTTTATTATATGCCCTCCCAAGTTTGCTACTTGAGTTGAAAATTTAACCCTGTGTCTTTTAACCACATCTTTGAAAACCAGAGCGTCAAATAAGACATCAAGATAAACCGATGCATCAACGTTGTTGACTACCACTTCTGGAAATCCACCGTTTTCAAGATAGTTTTCCATGAGATGTAAAAGCTCACCACGTTGTAGCGGTAGTTTACTATATTCCTTGCTTATTTGAAATTTCTTTGCGAGGAGAAATTCATTGAAATCAAACGGTAGTATTTCTATCGGTATATGTCTGCCAGTCAAATGTGTGGCTAGTTCTTTTGAAAGCAAATTGGCGTTAGAGCCAGTGAGTACTATGTTATACCCTTCCCGATGTAGTCGATTCACAAAGAGTTCCCAGTTTAGTAGATTTTGTATTTCATCGAATAAAACCGTCTTTAGGTGGCCATATGCCGCATGCAGTTCCTTCATTAGTTCATCAGTTGCTATTCCGCCTGCGCTCGATAACACTTCGTCATCAAAATTGAAATACATGAACGGACGATCTTTCAAAAGCATAAGAGAGAATACTGATTTTCCGGCTCGACGCGGCCCTAAGATGACCTTTATTAAATTTGAATCCAGCCACTTTCTAGCAAATGGCTCTTTGGTTCGGCGAATGTACGAAAGAGTTAGAAGTTGCTCTTTCTGTAGTTTTTGGTTGGAAACTATGTTTTTTAGCATATTATGTTACTTGTGTTGGACAAAAATAAGGTATTTTGTCCAACACAAGTAGTATAACTAACAGGATTGATAAAGTCAACAATATGCAAATATTTGTCCATAGCTGGTGCAATACATCTTGCGCAAAAAATTGACGAGAAGTGTTTTGTTTGGTATATGTATCTTAGATTTTTGAGCAATAATCAACTTCAGATTCAGGAGGTGTACCTTGAAAAACAGAAATAGCACAAACAATTTTGTGCTTCGCTATAACGAGTTTGAAAACTCACTCATGCGGGAATTTCACCGTCATCAATTTTTTCAAACTTTCGCGCAGCGCAAGAACGAAGACATCATACGTTTCTTGCTTCAGCTTGGCCATCTCTCCGCCGAATTTGTGAAATGGTACGAGCGAGCGAAACAAGGTTTTGAAACCGAGCCTGCAAAGGAATTGGTGAGACATATTTTGCGAGAAGAAATTCCGCAAGATGCGCCTACGCATCAGGACGAACGCATCTATGACCTTGAACGAATGGGCGTGTCGAAGAAGCGGGCACTCAATACCGCATCTTCGTCGCTTACTCGTGCCACGGTGAGGAAGTTATACGAACTCGTCGGTTATCCGCAGGAGAATTATGACCTTCGAGTTCTCATAACACTTCGCGTTTTTGGCGAGATTCTCGTCGCCGAGACTTACAGCTACATTGTCGGCTCAATGGAAGAACGTTTTGGTTTCAGCACCAAGCATTCTCGTTTTTACGCTCCACACTACTACCATGACCAGAAAGAACAAACCGACAATGGACACACGGGCAAGTTTGATGCACTACTCGATCAGCTTATCTGCGACGAGAAGAAACTCGCGGTGGCCAAAGACGCTGCTCTTACAGCATTCAAGGTTCGTAGTGACTTCTACAACCAGTTCACGACAAGCTTCCGCTTCACTTCCGCGTTAGCGCGAGTTAAGGCGGTCGTTGCGTTCGCTGTATTTTCTGTTTTTATTGGAACTTATGCAAATGATTTCTACAAGAAAGCGATGTGTGTGGAAGCACGACAAGAGTGGACAGTTTTTCTCGCACACGTAGAACCACGAGCACGGGCATTCTATTTAGAATGCGACCGTCGCTTGGTAGAACAAGCGCAGAATACAGGCGATCTGACATATCTTCGAAATGTCGGAACGATGGAAGCGTGCCGCGAGTGCTGGGGCGATGGACCATAACTAAATGTGGTTTTAACGGCTGGTTGCTGATTTAAAATGTCGGTGACCAGCTTTTTCTTTTTCAAGTATGAATATCATTGCCCGCCAAAGTGGGGAGACGGAAGAATTCATTTTTCCCACACAATTTTTTTAAGCCACGAAAAAGCACAGTTTAGTAGCTTTAGGTCGTGCATTGCGTTGCTTCGTTATTTTTAAAATTTTTGATAAAGTTGGTGCGAGCGGAAGGGATCGAACCTTCGACCGATCGGATATAAGCCGATAGCTCTAACCGCTGAGCTACGCTCGCATACATACTATAACATCATACTACTCTGTGTTTCTGTTCATTTCAAGTGTCGGGATTATATATATGCGATTTCCAAAATTCTATCCACACGGAAAACTCTATCATCGTTGCGTTCTAAACAAAATGCTTTTACGCCGAGAAATTTTTTGGATACATATTCGCATGTTCCGATATAATGTGGTTGAATTTTACGACGAGTTTTTTCATCATTTGTTTTCAAGTAGGTGATTTGAAGCGTACGTTTCTCGTGTATTGCTTGTTCTATAAGTTGTATTTTGTCGTGAAGAGGTATGTCTTGTTCTGCTATATCGTATTGTAGTTTTGTCAAAAAACGCATAACAGCAGGATCAAGCCAAATATGTTTTTTTGCGATAGGACGAATAAGTGAAAGTCCTTCAAAACTCACACAACGACTTAATGCAACATATAATTGTCCGGGTGAAAATGTTCCTCGTCCGATATCAAGCACGACATGCTGAAAAGTTTTTCCTTGACTTTTGTGGATAGTAACTGCCCATGCGAGTTTCAATGGAAATTGTGTAAATGAGCCGACTGATTTTGACGTGAGTTGTTTATTGTCAGCATCATATATATAACGATGCATAGTCCACTCAAAGGGGACAACATCCACAGCGAGTCCTGAATCTAGTTGTACGATAATACAGTTATCCGAAGAATTAATTTTTTTGACTTTTCCCATTGTTCCATTAATCCATCTTTTTTGTGTATCATTATTGAGCAACATAATTTGCGCGCCTTCTTTTAGTGTGAGTAACATTTCAGTGGGAAAAGATTTTTCCTCAAATTCTCCACTCGCCATACCTTTAAAATTATATTTTTTTCCTGATGTTGTTGAAAGGTGTGTATCGTTGACTATGCGCGCCATATCATTAGTCGTTGTCAATGTGATAGGTAATTTTTGGTCATCTTGTGTGAGTTGTACTCCGACACGACAATTAATCGAATTTATATCTTCATCAGTTATTGTTTTATTTCGTATTCCGTTTAAGAGCGCGATAAATTGTGGGTCGCTTTGACGATATATTTTTTCAAGTTCAAGAAATACAATTTCAAAATTTTGACGTTCGCCAAATAGGTCTATTGTTTCATTATCAAAAACTTTTGCTGAAAAAAAATATGGCGACGAATATTGTTTTGAAAAAATATGTTTTTCGGCGGATGTGACGACAGGAGGAAGTTGATACAAATCGCCGATTGCGACTATTTGAATTCCTCCGAACGGCTTTTTTTTGTGCGGTCCATTTGCGCGGAGAAATATATCAACACAATCGAGTAGGTCAGCGCGAACCATTGAAATTTCATCTATGACAATCGTATCCAAATGTTGATACATTTTTTGTTTATCTTTTGAAAGTTTTTTGATTTCACTTGTTGTGGTATGTGGTTTGAATCCAAAAAAAGAATGAATAGTTTGTCCTTTTACATTGACTGCCGCGACGCCTGTCGGAGCAAGCACGGCAATATTTTTTTTGGTGTTCGCGCGAAAATATTCTAGCAATGTTGATTTGCCTGTTCCCGCTCGACCAGTAATAAAAAGATGTTGATTTGTTTCTTCAAGTAATTTGAGCGCGCGTGCAAAAAATTCATTGATTTCAATGTGTTGCATAGGATTTTTCATAGGAAATGTTCTAACTATTCTATCCTATAGAACGAATATGCGCGAGGACTGTGTCTGAAGTTTCTGAAAGTGAGAGGTTTTGAAACATGAGTTTTGCGTAATGTTTATTTTTTTCTCCTTTGAATGGTTCGCACAACGTTCGCGCGTCACGCGAATTATTGGTAGCAATATGAGCGTATGACACGTACTGTTCACCTTGTTTTTGTTCGTAAAAAAGAATAACACAGTCAGTATCTTTTGTGTTTGCAAGTATTTCATCAATGATGTCATCCCAATCATGTTCTGATATATGTATGTGCGAGTAGTTTTGGTGAGGGATGATATTCCAAACGAGTTTGTGAGATGGTTCAACGTGTAAGCTAGAAAGGACTGTTCCCCATAACGATAGGGATGAGAGTGAACGTGTACGAAACAGATTGTTAACAATTTCTTCTCGCGCGGCTTCCATATCCATCAAGCGTGATGCAATTTGCAATATTTTTGGACTCACATTTTGTGTAGTGAAATTTTTTGTACTTACGATAATTCCTGTTAAAAGTAGAGTGGCATCGTTTTTAGAAAATGTTGTTGTCGCAAGTTGTTCGCATAATCGTACGATGAGTTCGCATGATGAGCTCGCGGTTATATCAACAATATTGATATGACCAAAATGTTCATTTTCACTTTGATAATCAATGTTGATGAGCGGGATATCATGAAAAAGTGACGCGGCATGTATCGCAGGATTTCCGAGTGAATGTTTATTTAATGCTCCGATTGAAATGATGCAATCATAACGATATGCGTTTAAAGAGGTGACTATAGATTGCGTATCTATGGTTCCTGATTTGGTGCTAATATGAATCGCAAGAGTATCATTTTTTACTTCATAAGAAAGTTCGGATAAAGGAGTTGTTGCGACATTGATGGCAATCGTTACCTGTTGATAGGGTGGAAGTGTATCAAAAATTTCTTGGAGATTTTTATTGAGGTAGGAAAGATGCGGAGGAATGGAAAATGCATCGCGTACTACATCAACTTTTTTGCTGTGAGTGCGTAGGTAGTTAGCCAACACAATCGCCGCGCAACAAGTATCTATAGTGCCAGACTTTGGCAGAATAATGAGGATAGTTGATGATTTCGCAAGTTGTTCTTTGAATTGGTTGAACATGTCATGTGCCATATACGAGCTTTTTAGGTTGTAGCTTTTTAGCTTATTAGGGATAACAGTAAGCGAATAAGGCAGTATAGCAAGGATGTGTGTACGGTCAAGATGGGGTGTTGACAATCTTAAAAAAGTGTGTCAGGTTATATTTGTCGCGTGGTGTTCTGTTCTGTTTTGTCATGTGTTCTAATGTGTTGTACTGTACTGTTCCCCGAACCTCCATAGAGGTTCGGGGATTTTCTTTATAAAACAAGATGGGGTGTTGACAATCAATAAAAAGTGTGTCAGGTTGTAGGTGTCGCGTTGTGTAGTGTCTTGTGTTGTTCTGTTCTGTTGTGTCATGTATTGTTGTGTCCTGTTCCCCGAACCTCTGTTGAGGTTCGGGGATTTTCTTTATACAACAAGATGGGGTGTTGACAATCAATAAAAAGTGTGTCAGGTTATAGGTGTCGTGTTGTGTAGTGTCTTGTGCTGTTCTGTTCTGTTTTGTGATGTTTTGTTGCGTTTTGTCCTGTTCCCCGAACCTCTATGGAGGTTCGGGGATTTTCTTTATACACAACATTGACTATGGTAAACAATCAGCTACACTATACTTGAAAATATACTGTTAGGATTCCTAAAAATTTGCTTTTTATTCAAGCTACAATCACTTTGCGATATGTCAAATTATCATATCATCACCTACGGCTGTCAGATGAACAAAAACGATTCAGAACGACTTGAACGTGTGTTTATCACGATGGGTATGAATAGAACAGAGACGGTTAAAGATGCGGACGTAATTATGATTAATACCTGTAGTGTGAGGCAATCAGCAGAAGATCGCATTTTTGGACATACAAAAAATTTGGCGAAATTAAAAACATTACGACCAAACCTTGTGATTGGTGTAACAGGTTGTATGCCGGGACGCGATCGTAATGGAGTACTCAAAAAGAAACTCATACATGCTGATTTATTTTTTCCGATTGAAGATATGGTGAAATTGCCTGTTTGGCTGGCTGAATTGAATCCAGAGTTTGCAAATTCAGGAATACTTGAGACAGATTATTTACAGATGAATCCGGTGCGACGCACACAACGTCAAAATTTTGTAACGATACAAACTGGATGTAATAAATTTTGTACGTATTGTGTCGTCCCGTTTAGTCGCGGATACGAACGTAATAGAACGGTAGAGGATATTTTGAAAGAAGCGCGAGAAGTAGTTTCTAATGGATGTATAGAGATAACTCTTTTGGGACAGACAGTGAATTCATTTTCAGCAACTGATCCAGAACAATTTTCAAGAACCAATCCGTATAAAAATCATTTTGCGGCATTGTTGTATGAATTAAACCACATACCGCATTTGAAACGAATTCATTTTACTGCGCCTCATCCTTTGCATATGAATGATGAAGTGATTTCTGCATTGACACTTCCACTACATATTAATTTTTTGCATTTGCCTGTTCAGTCCGGCGATAATGATATTTTGCGTAAGATGAATCGGAGATATTCACGAGAATATTATATTGAAACAATCAAAAAAATTCGTGAGAGAATTCCAAATATTGCGATTGGTACAGATATCATTGTTGGTTTTTGTGGAGAAACGGATGCACAATTTGAACACACGGTGGATATGTATACACAATGCGATTTTGATATTTCCTATACTGCAATGTATTCTCCTCGTAGTGGAACAGTTGGATATCGAGCGTTCTATGATGATGTATCGCGAAGTGAAAAAAAACGACGATGGAATATTTTACAACAAATTATGGAAGAAACGGTATTGCGAAAAAATCAATTGTTTGTGGGAAAAACAGTTTCGGTTTTAGCTGATGATTTTAAACCAGTTGTTGGTGAAACAAGACGCGGATGGGTTATGGGAAATTCTAGAGAAATGAAGCGTGTGCGATTTCCTGGAATTCAGGAGGATGTGGGGAATATATTTGACATCGCGATAGAGCGTTCTCTCATGTGGATATTGTATGGAAAAAAAATACACGTTGGAAAGTTCAACGTGTAAACGTCATAGTGGTTTGAATACAACGAACATTCCATTCCGTCCTGTATCGCCATGAACGTGAGAAAAATAGTTCGTTTCCGAGCAACTTGTGCAGAAGTAATTTCGCAGTCCCGGAAATGGAACTCCAGATTTTTCAATTAGTTGGGAGATTGCTTGTTGCACGTTGATCGCGGGTAATCCGATTCGTGGCCCTTTGGTACACGTAAGAGGTACTTGGTCAATGCTTCGTTTGCGATCATTAGAAAATATGCGACCATGCATTTTTTTGCGAATTGTTTTGAATAGTTCGTCATTGACGCCATAACAACATTTCGCAATTCCGGGGAGTGTATTTGCTTCAATATAGCGTGGTTCACATCCAAGTTTTTGCATTGACTCTACAGTTTTTTTGATGACATTATGAAGTAATGCCTGAAGTGATGCTTGGGCAAATGCAACAACTGGTGAGCCCTTTTTATTTCGTCCATAGAATACAATCGCTGGACTATCAGCGGTTGCCATAAAAAAAGCAAATGTCATCTGTTGAGCAGAAACAACAATCGCGTCAGCCGGCTGTCGTGGGGAATATATTCCTGAAGATTGTTGTTTGCATATTCGTCGTAATGTCTGAATATCTGACAAACGATCAAATGTAATCACATCTCCTTGATGATCAATGTGTGGTGTGATGATTAGATGTGTCGTATGAATTCCCGCATGTGAACGTAGAGTATTCAACTTTTGTATCCACGTATCATCCGTGTGATAGGGTCGCATATCGCCAAACTGTTTATTGGTGAGATATGCAGATGCCTGAAACGGAATATGTTCATTACTTGTAAAGAGCGGAAGTGTGAGCATGGTGTTCCTTTTGACTCAACGGGTAACGTCATGCATCATGGACATAAATAGGATATATGTCAAGTTGTAAACTTCCTAAAATTATCGTTGTATGTGGTCAAACTGCAAGTGGCAAGTCTGCATGCGCTTTTGAAATTGCTCAACAATATGGTGGGGAAATTGTAAATGCTGATTCTCGTCAGATGTATCGTGATTGTGTGATAGGCGTTGCGAAGCCAAAATTTGAAACTGTCCGTGAGGGAATCGGATATATTGAAGGAATCGCGCACCATCTTTTTGAAGAGGTTTCACCTCGCACGCGAAGTAGTGTAGCAGAATATAAATTATTAGCCGACGAAGTGATAGCAGATATTTTATCGCGCGAAAAACTTCCGGTGGTTGTCGGTGGAGCTCCTTATTATATTCAAGCAATTGTGGATAATATGGAATTTCAAGATGAAGCGATTGATGCAGAGCGCGATAATTTAGATACGATGGATTTGAGTATATTGCAAGAAAAATTAAAACTCATTAATCCTGCGATATATGCAACGATTGATATACATAATAAACGACGAGTAACTCGCGCACTTCAGCGCGCGCAGGGAGGATTCAAAGATGTTGTGTATGGTGAAAAAAAATATGATTGTTTACTGATAGGAATGAAAGTTGAGCGAGATGATTTGATGAAACGAATTGAAAACAGAACGCGTGAGATGATTGAGGAGGGGATTGTTGATGAAGTGAAGAAATTACAGACAATGTATGGCGCTGATGCGCATGCTCTTCAAAGCATAGGATATAGACAAGTAGTCAACTATTTAAACAATGAATATAGCGCACTCGAGATGTATCATGAAATAGTTCTGCGAACGCGACAATATGCAAAACGACAGATGACATGGTTAAAGGGAGATACGAGGATTATGTGGGTTGATGGATTCAGGAATTGTCGAGATATGGTGCGAATTTTTTTGCAGGATAATGATTAACTTCTTCGGCTGTTAGTTTATGAGAAGGTTGACGACATCTTACGTTTCTTAAGCATCTAAAAAGCTAAAATCTCAAAAAGCGAGTACAAAATGCCTTAAATGGCTTAAATACTTGACAGGATCTTTTTTATTTGGTAATGTAGGGGTATTGCATGCCTATTGTGGGCATGATTGGTCTTTCCAATTTACTACAGGAGATACTCATGATTCAAATGAGTATTGGTGATTCCATGGCACACGACAAAATGGACGAAGCGCGACGACTTGCTCGCCTTGCAAGCGAGAAGCGTCAGGCAGTAAAGATTCTGTCTGAACAGATCGCGGCGCTTCTACATGAAGCGGACAATCTGGCACGTAGAGCCAGGAACTTGGTTGCCGAGGCAAACGATGAAGTCATGCGGCTTCTGTCCGGTGAGCATGTGAACCCTTCTCCGTCGACTGCGGATACGGTTGAGGTTTCAGTAGAAACTGACACAAACGGACATGACGAGGGAGGGATTGAAGTACCTCTTGATGATCCGCTGGTGCAGGTTATTCTTCAATCGGATGAAAAGTTGACTGAAGAGGAGGAACAGCTTGGTCGCGCGCTGGATGAACATGTGACGAATCTGCCTGCGGTGACGATGCCCACGGTTCGTGTTGGCGAGGAAATGCCAGCGAACATTTTGCAATCGGGCATGTTGCGCAGTGATGAATTTCCTCTGCCTCCGATTCCTTTGAGGATTGAAGAGGTTGCGGAATTGCATCGCGAATACTTGGACCAGCTTGATGGCCGTCAAAGTACGGTGGATGAACTCCAACGATTTTGTACGCATAAGAGCGAACGGTACGGGAAGATGATGTTTCGCTATTGTTGCGTTGTGTGTACGAAAGACATTTTGCTTCCCATTGAGATTGATGGTTTTGATTGTCGGCAATTCGGTTCTGTGGTTGTTTGTGAAAAGTGTGGTTTTTTGGTCATCGGACATTTGAAGAGTTTTCACGCGCGAACAATCTATCGGGACAAGTCCGGCAACGTGACCGAAGGATCGCCACGTCCAATGTATTTGGAAACCGCAATCAAAGGTGCGTATGGATTTCGTTCTCGTGACAAGAGTGCTCATGACAGCGCGTGTCAAAGCAATCTCAAGTTTGAGGCGGAATTGATTGCACGACTTCGTGCGGAACGTGACGAAGATGATGAGCCGGAATTGGACATCGCGTATGTCACAGAGCAGAATCACACGCCAACCGAGTATGTTGCCACGACGAAACGTGCTGTGCGAACTGAAAAACGTCATGAACCGCAGATGATTGCCACTCCTTCGGGAGAAATGGTGGAGGTCGTTTTGGATAACACCACTAACGATTGTCCAAAGACCGACGAGATTGTGTTGAAGGCGGCGGTTACCGAAGTGGAATTTATGGCGATTTTGTCTCCTTTGTGGGCTTACTCTTCACGACTCAAGCGGGCGATGAATCACAACGAAGCTTTGATGAGGTTGTCTGCCCCGTATAAGCGAGCGAAACGAGAAGTGAGCTACATTCTTGATTGTTGGAATAAGCAGAGTCCGACGTCATACGAGCTGTTTCGGCAGACCAACGAGTTGTTTGGCCTGACCAAAAAGATTGTAGAAGCTCTTTCGGACGAAGAGTTGAAGCGTAAACATGAACTGCAAGCTATTCCCGGAATGGCTGAAAGAATTGCGCAACGTTTGAGTCGCACTGCATACAAGTCGCCGGATCAAGAAGCGTATGAAAAAGCGACACAACTTGCACGTGAATCCGAAATTGCTCGCGTACGCGCGAAGCAAGTTTCAGGAGATTTGTTGAGTGCGGCAGAAACTTCGCTTCTTGAGAGTTATGAGGTGAAGACGGTGGCGGATGTTGACGCAGGAAGTAGCGAAAGTACTGCTGCTGCTGAAACCGCACGTCTGAATCGACGATTGCAAAACAGTCAGAACCCGAATCCGGTGGTTGCTAGAGCCGTTGGAAAGAAGGATAAGAAGGGCAAGAAGAAAAATTAACAAACAAGAGTTGGTGCAGGAAGCCCAACTCTTTTTTATTTCTCGCATATAATTTTAGACACTCATCACACGCCATTTCGAATCATCTATTCACACGCCATAGCAAGTCACTCACCACGTCATTTCGAGTCGCAACGAGATATCTCGTACGGTGACCGTGGACGAGATTTCTCACCCTTCCGAGGGATTCGAAATGACGTGTTCCTTCTACATCATATCGAGCCATCCATCTTACGTCATATCGAGTCGCAACGAGATATCTCGTGACGATGACATAAACGAGATTTCTCACCCTTCCGAGGGATTCGAAATGACGTGCGTGGGTGACGGAGTACGTGGACGAGATTTCTCACCCTTCCGAGGGATTCGAAATGACGTGTTCCTTCTACATCATCTCGATCCATCCATCTTACGTCATATCGAGTCGCAACGAGATATCTCGTGACGATGACATAAACGAGATTTCTCA
>CAYVCS010000118.1:0-9493 GCA_964450455.1 uncultured Gammaproteobacteria bacterium
CGATTGGGGATCGAGGGCGTGTCCTGCTGAAGGGTAAGCTCCGCGGGGATCCAGCACTTTCGTGGGGTGACACCTACACACAAGACACAAGATTGTATGGCAGTTTTATATATCGTTGCAACTCCTATTGGAAATTTGAAAGATGTTACATTTCGCGCGATTGAAATTTTGCGTGAAGTGGATTTTGTGATTGTTGAAGATTCACGTGTCAGTAGAAAATTATTGGATACATATCTCATTGATAAAAAAATGGTAACATTGAATATGCATTCAGAACCTCGTGAGATTGAAAAAATTGCACATGAAATTTTAGATACTTCGTCTGTCGCATTACTCATGGACGCAGGAACTCCCGGAATTGCAGACCCCGGTGGATTGTTGATAGATTTGATAATGCGAAAAGAATTACCAATTCAATTAATTCCAATTCCCGGAGCATGTTCAATAGTGAGCGCGCTTTCAATCGCGGGAATGCGCGCAAATCAATTTGTGTTTATGGGATATGTTCCGCATAAAAAAGGACGAAATTCATTTTTTGGAGAAATTGATAGAGCTGAATCAACTGTGGTATGCTTTGAGACACCCCATAGAATTGAAAAAACATTGGTTCAACTTCATCAACTTACCAATAAACGTCGGGCAATTGTGATTGCGCGTGAGATGACAAAAATGTACGAGACCGTGTATCGGACAACAGTTGGCGAAGTTGTTGATTCAATTCCGAAAAGCGAATGGAGAGGTGAGTTCGTTATTGTTATTGAGAGTAATTAATTTTTTATGCATACAGAAGAAGAAATTATACATGTCATAGGTGGCGAGTTATCGCGCGAAACTCCACCATCTCAAACGTATTATCTTACTACACCTATATATTATATCAATGATAAACCGCATATTGGACATGCGTATACAACTATACTTGGCGATGTGTTGGCGCGCTATTATCGTTTGATAGGATATGATGTTGCATATGCGACAGGAACAGATGAAAATAGTCAAAAAAATGTATCGGCGGCAATTGCGGCCGGTCGCGAGTATGATGTAGCTTTATATTTGGATGAAATGAGTGATCTATGGAAACAGACATGGAAAGAAATGAATATTACTAATACGGATTTTATTCGGACAACTGAAGAGCGTCATCTTGTCGCTGTGTTAAAATTTTGGACAGCAGTAGAAAAAACAGGGGATATTTATAAAGGTACGTATAGTGGATGGTATTGTGGAGGATGTGAAGCATTTATTTTAGAATCAGAATTAGAAAATGGAGAAAATTGTGCGATTCATAAGAAGCGTGTTGAAAAAATAGAAGAAGAAAATTATTTTTTTCGTTTGACAAAATATCGTACTGCATTGCTTGAATATATTACGCTTCATCCAGAGTTTATAGAACCCGATTCGCGAAAACATGAAATAATCAACTATATCAAAGATCACATGGTGGATATGTCAATTTCACGACAATCAGCAACTGCGGGAATACCTGTTCCTACTGATCCGAAGCATCGCATCTATGTGTGGTTTGATGCGCTCATCAACTATTTAAGTGTGATAGGATATGGAACTGATGAGAAAAAGTTCGCTCATTATTGGCCAGTAAACATGCATCTTGTGGGAAAAGATATTATCAAATTTCACTGTGGTTTATGGCCAGCAATGTTGATGTCGGCGGGACTTCAACTTCCAAAAAAGGTTTTTGCTCATGGTTTTTTTACGATTGAAGGAATAAAAATGAGTAAATCGCTTGGTAATGCTATTGACCCACTTGAAGTTGGCAAACGATTCGGAAATGATGTGTTACGTTATTTTTTGTTGCGTGAAATAACGTGTGGAGATGATGGAGATTTTTCTATGAAACGTTTGGCTGATCGGTATCAAACTGATTTAGGAAATGAGCTTGGAAATTTAGTTCAGCGAGTGATGGGTATGGCAGAAAAATATTGTGGTGGTCGGGTTCCTGTCATTCCACTTGAACAAACACAGGTAAGGTGGAAGGAGTATCACGAAGCGATTCAGGCATTGCGTTTTAGTTCAGCGCTTGATTGCGTGTGGGAAGTTGTTCGTAATGCAAATAAGTTTATTGATGCTCAAAAACCATGGGCGATATATAACGAAAATCCGTCTGCGGTGATTCTCATGATGGGACATCTTTTAGAATTGTTGCGACAGATCGCGTGGTTGCTTGTTCCGATTATGCCACAAAGCGCCGATAAAATTTTTGATCAATTAGGGCTTACTGTTTCCGAAGAATTACAACGTCCCTATTATGAAGCCATTGTTTGGGGAGGATTGAAAGAGGGAACACATCTCAAAAAAGGAGAGTCCATGTTTCCGCGACTCTCGTAAATTCGTTTGAGTGGACAATATCAGATTGAGATGATAGAGTTTTGTTTCAGAATGTAATGAGGAGAATACCATATATGAAAAAAATGTTGTATAGAATTTTTGGAGATCCAACATCTGCATTGTTAAAAAAAATGCAAAAAGATGTTGATGCAATTAACGCTCACGAAGAAACTTGTCGTGCGCAATCTAATGAAGAACTTCGCGCGCGTGTCACTCTATTTCGTGAACGACTTACTCGTGGGGAAACATTAGATACGATACAACATGAAGCATTTGCGACTGTTCGTGAGATGTCATTTCGTATTTTGAAACAACGACATTATGATGTGCAATTGATTGGTGGAATTGTCCTGCATGGTGGGTCAATCGCAGAAATGCGAACCGGTGAAGGAAAAACTTTGACGTCAACGCTTGCCGCTTATACGAATGCGCTCACTCAAGGCGGAGTCCATATTGTGACACCAAACGATTATTTAGCCAGACGCGATGCGGTATGGATGGGACAATTATTTGATGCATTAGGACTTACTGTCGGATGTATTCAGGCGCAAAATGAATCATTTGTGTATGATAGTACCTATTCTGGTGTAGTTGAGTCAGCTGAAAGTGTGCTTGTTGAAGGTGCAGATACCCCAAAGACCACTGCATCATTTAAAGTTCATATGGAGTTTTTGCGTCCATGTACACGAAAAGAAGCGTATGCATCGGACATTACGTATGGGACAAATAATGAATTTGGATTTGATTATTTGCGTGATAATATGGCAGTCAATTCTCATGATCGTGTGCAACGTGAATTGACTTATGCGATAGTTGATGAAATTGATTCTATTTTAATTGATGAAGCGCGAACCCCATTAATTATTTCTGCTCCCGCCCAAGAAGCGACAGATCAATATTATCATTTTGCAGGATTGGTTGCGGGACTATCGGAGCATGTGCATTTTACGATTGACGAAAAAGAACGTTCGGCAATCTTAACAAGCGATGGCATTGCGTTTATGGAACAAGCGCTTGGAGTTGCCAATTTATACACTGAAGGGGGAATGAAAATGGTTCATCATATTGAAAATGCTCTGCGAGCTCACGCGATTTATAAAAAAGACAAGGACTATGTAGTTATAGAAAATGAAATTATTATTGTTGATGAGTTTACGGGACGACTCATGCATGGCAGACGATATTCAGAAGGATTGCATCAAGCGATTGAAGCAAAAGAAAACGTTCCGATTCAACGCGAAAGTGAAACATTAGCGACAATCACATTCCAAAATTATTTTAGAATGTATACGAAACTTTCGGGAATGACAGGAACTGCGGAAACTGAAGCAGAAGAATTTTCAAAGATTTATGGATTGGATGTGGTATCTATTCCAACCAATCAACCAGTAATTAGAAAAGATTTAGGTGATAAAATTTATTCATCAGAAAAGGGAAAGTTTGATGCGGTGATTGTTGATATCACAGAACGAATCGCGCGTGGACAGCCGATTTTAGTAGGAACCGCGTCAATAGAAAAAAACGAACTTTTTTCTCATATGTTGGATGACGCGGGAATTTCGCATGAACTGTTGAATGCAAAAAATCATGAACGTGAAGCGCAGATTATTGCTCAAGCCGGAAAACCTGGCGCAGTTACCGTGGCAACAAATATGGCAGGACGAGGAGTTGATATTGTGCTTGGTGGAAATCCTCCCGACTCTGATGACGCTCGTCGCGCGCGTTCGGCGGGAGGGTTATGTGTTCTCGCAACTGAACGACATGAATCGCGCCGTATTGATAATCAGTTGCGTGGAAGGTCGGGGAGACAGGGCGACCCGGGAGTTTCACAATTTTATATTTCTGTTGAAGATGATTTAATGCGAATTTTTGGTTCTGACAGATTGAAATCAATCATGACGACATTGAAATTTCCCGAAGATATGCCAATTGAAAATGTAATTGTTTCAAAATCACTTGAAACAGCGCAAAAGAAAGTTGAATCGCATAATTTTGATGTTCGTAAACATTTGCTTGAATATGATGATGTCCTCAATCGTCATAGAACAGCGATTTATAAAAAACGTCAGGAGATTTTGAAGTTAGGGGATTCTAATTCTGCTGAAGATTGGATTGTGTTGCGTTCGCTTGCGATGCGTACTGTGCACGATCAGTTTGTCAGAATTCTTGAACTTTGTAGTTCAAATAATGATTCAGACGAACAATTTATCACGCATATAGAAAAAATATTTGCACTTTCTCCTGATGAGCGTGCTAAAATTGCATTGTGTTTAAATGAAACAACACAACAGAATGAAGATGCTTCAGAATCTAGTAGGTTGATGAGTGCATTGATGGATATAGCGCACAATACATATGCACTACAATCAGCATACATCAGTGATGAGCGGATTTTGGCACAGATAGAAAAAAATATAATGTTGCGTGGAATTGATTCGGTGTGGGTTGAGCATTTAGTTGCGATTCAATATTTGCGCAACTCTATCGGATTGCAAGGATATGGACAACGAGATCCCTTAATTGAATATAAAAAAATTGCGTTTACGATGTATCAAGAATTAGTCGCGGCGATTGATGAAGAAATCGTTATGATGTTATTTAGAATTCATGAGATGTCCGTTCAAGCTGAATCATTGATGGAGCGCGCGGGAGTAACGCTGGTAGGTGCTCCAAAAATTATGGAAGGAGAAAATAATGAGCTGGGTAAAAAAACTGATACAGAAGGAAATGAAATTTCTAAAATCGGTCGCAATTCCCCTTGTATGTGTGGTTCAGGAAAAAAATATAAAAAGTGCCATGGGATGTAGCGAAATTTTGTATGAATACCCTACGTTTAGGAACATATAAACATTACAAAGGAAAAGAATATCAGATTATTGGTGTTGCGCTTCATAGTGAAACGCTTGAAGAAGTTGTGGTGTATAGAAAATTATACGATGATTATGGTCTACGGGTTCGGCCCTACAGTATGTTTATTGAAAATGTTGTTGTAGATGGAAAAACAGTTCCGCGATTTACCTATATTTCTTTCTAACACGATTTTGTGCAATAAAAAAAACGCAAGCGATAATCATTTGACGGGCTATCCTAGTGTATTAGGTAAGCCCATTAAAGATCGCTTGCGCGGGGGTTCATAGTCCGTGGACTATATCTCTAAAAAGTGTAAGCGATGCTGTACAGACCAACGTCCAAAACTATACAACATCGCTTGCACCAAGGAGATTCACACATCACGCAAAGGCAGGAACGTGACATGTGAAGTGGTGTTAGGTCGTAGTGTCGTTGACCGATATCACTCGGAAACAAAACCGCTAGCGCGGTGGCTTTCTTTGTTTTCGGGCGACACTACGGGGCAATTGTTAGTGTGCATCGCTTGCTTCTCAATCGCTAGTTTGGAAGGGCAACACACAGGGTTATTATGAAACCATTGTGCCACATCTGTGGATGTTTGTCAAGAACACGCATTTTTACGCATAATTTTACACTTTGACGACATCAAAAAAAGAGTGTACACTAACGCATCAATCATATGATATCAAATGTTAATTCTCGAAAGAAAGTCAAAGTAGTTTCACCTGTTGTGGTAATGTGGGCAGTTGTTCTCATTATTGTTTTGTTTTTAGCGTCAAGTATTTTTGTTTTTTCTGCTCAATATAATCAAGGAGCGGATTGGCTGGAACGTACAACAGGTTTTTCATTTCCACGTGTTGCAAAACCAAGTCCGTTTGTGTTGGGTTTGGATTTAAAAGGTGGCGCGCATTTGGTGTATGAAGCTGATGTATCAAAAATCCCCTCTGCGGAACAAGCGGATGCTGTTGACGGTGTTCGTGATGTAATAGAACGTCGTATAAATTCACTTGGAGTCGCTGAACCAATTATACAAACTAATCATTCAGGAGATAGTTATAGAATTATTGTTGAACTCGCTGGCGTATCAAATGTTCAAGAAGCAATTGATGCAATTGGTGAGACACCGATTTTGGAATTTAAAGAAGTGAGTGATAAACCTCCGCGCGGATTAACAACGGAAGAAAAAGAAAAACTCGTGCAATCACGAATTCAAGAAAAAAATCGCGCTCAAACATTGCTAGAGAAAATTAGTAAAGGAGAAAAATTTGATGACATAGCGCGCGCGTCATCTGAAGATATCAATACAAAAGACAATGGAGGATTGGTAGGATTTATCAAAGAAGAAGGTGTTTTTAAGGATTTGATTCAGCCATTAAAAAAATTCAACACTAGCACACTGTACACAAGTTTAGTACATAACGACGAAGGATGGAATATTGTGAAGTTGAATGCACTAGATAAAAATGGCGAGGAGTTTGGTGTTGCGCATATTATGGTGTGTCATAAAGATTCAACACAAGGATGCGAAACGAAACGCACGAAACAAGAAGCGCAAACAAAAGCAGAAGAAATTTACAATGCAATTTTGAATGATAAACGAAAACTTTCACTTGATGTGATGAAAGAATTTGCGTTAAAGTTTTCTGATGAACCAACGGTGAAAGAGAAGCAAGGGGATTTGGGTTTTTTGACGATTGGACAATTAGCACCGTCCTTAGAAGATGCTATTCTTAATGTTGATAAAGGTGTTTTGACAAAACCATCTGAATCAGAATTTGGGTACCATTTATTTTTCAAATATGCGGAGCGTCCACTTACGCTCTATAATATTTCACGTATTTTGATTCAAGAAACACAAGAATCAACTATTCTTCCGCAAAATGAGCGATGGCAGTCAACAGGACTTTCTGGTCAGCAATTAGAACGAGCTGAATTGCAATTTGATCAACAAAGCACAGCGGCAGTTGTCGCTATTCAATTTGATGAAGAAGGAAAAAAATTGTTTGCTGATCTAACGAAACGAAATATTGGAAAACCAATAGCTATTTTTCTTGATGGTCAGCCGATTAGTATTCCACAAGTTTCAGAAGCAATTCCAACTGGAAATGCAATAATTCAAGGAAATTTTACACTTGAAAGCGCAAAACAACTCGCGCAACGTTTGAACGCTGGAGCATTGCCAGTTCCTGTTGAATTGGTGAGTCAATCAACAGTTGGAGCTTCGCTTGGGTCAGCAACATTTGAAAAAAGTATCAAAGCGGCTTTGATTGGTTTTCTTCTCGTTGTTCTGTTTATGATTCTGTATTATCGTTTGCCTGGTTTAATTTCTGCTTTTTCGTTAGTTGTATATACATTATTGGTACTTTCAGTATTCAAAATTTTACCGGTAACATTAACAGCCGCATCAATCGCAGGTTTCGTATTATCTATGGGAATGGCAATTGACGCGAATATTTTAGTTTTTGAACGCGTGAAAGAAGAACTCCAAGCGGGAAAATCATTGTCGTATGCGATTGAAGAAGGATTTAATCGCGCATGGTTTGCGATACGCGCATCAAATATGTCAAGTGCAATTACCGCTATTATTTTAATCTATCTTTCAAGTAGTGTCGTCAAGGGATTTGCTGTTACGCTGTTGATAGGAATAGCAATGAGTATTTTTTCTGCTGTTACGGTGACACGATACCTCATGCGATTTGTGATACAAAAAACAGCGTTGAAACCATTATGGTATTTAGGAGCGCCACACCACACAATAGATGTTCAACAAGAAAAAAATATATGAAATTACAAATTATTGAAAATCGTCGAGTGTGGTATTCATTCTCAATTATTCTTTTTGCCGCGAGCCTTGGTTTTATAGCATTTTTCGGTTTACGTTTAGGAATTGATTTTACGGAAGGCTCCTTTATTGAATGGTCGTTTCCTGTTGAACGTCCAGCTGTTTCTGATGTGAAAATATTAGTTGAAGCGTCAGGATTATCAGGGTCTATTGTTCAAGAACTTGGAGAACACAATATCATCATTCGGTCAAAATCAATGAGCGCAGAAACACATAAAAAATTATTAGCATCGTTACAAGAAAAAATCGGAAAAAATTCGTTTGAAGAAGTTCGCTTTGAAACTATTGGCCCAACAATTTCAAAAGAACTTCGCATTAAGTCAGTCAACATGATTTTTGGTGTTGTGGTTGCCATTATTTTATATCTCGCGTTTGCATTTCGTAGTATTTCTAAACCGATATCTTCATGGAAATATGGATTGATTGCTGTTATCGCGCTTATACATGATGTAACGTTTCCCGCAGGAGTGTTTGCCTATTTAGGATATTCGCGTGGAGTGGAAGTTGATACGTTATTTATCACCGCGATGTTGACTGTTATGGGTTTTTCTGTGCATGATACGATTGTTGTGTTTGATAGAATTCGTGAAAATATTTCAAAAGGTGTGGCGAATTTTAGTGATACCGTAAATACAAGTGTGAATGAAACTATTGCGAGGTCAATCAACACTTCGTTCACCACATTATTAGTGTTATTGGCAATTTATTTCTTTGGAGGAGAAAGTGTCCGTTATTTTTCACTCGCGATGATTCTTGGCATTGTCGTTGGAACATATTCATCTATTTTCATCGCAAGTCCTTTACTCGTTTCCTGGTATAATTGGCAATATACGAGAAAATAATCCGATACAATATACTTTTTTAAAATACGTGTCCGACACCGGTGTCAGACACCTATTTTTTGAAGTTTTTGGTATTGACATGAGGTCAGAAATAATGTACGGTGTGATGTCAGAATACATAATCTGAATTTGTTCTTTCTAAAATTAAAAGGAGGTGTTGCTGTGAATGGTACGTGTAAAGTTTGTGGACAATACAAAGTCGTCTACAAGAATCGTAAGACAGGTGAAGCCATCTGTCACAATTGTTATGCGAAAGCTCGCCGCAAAGACCCCTCCACACATAAGAAATGTTTCAAATGTGGTAAGGTCAAACCGGTAACAAAGCGCAACGAGACCGGCGAAGCCATTTGTAATAATTGTTATAAGAAAGCTCGTTACAAAGACCCCTCCACACACAAGAAATGTTTCAACTGTGGCAAGGTTAAGCCGGTAGCAAAGCACAACGAGACCGGTGAAGCCATTTGTAACAATTGTTATGCGAAAGCTCGTAAAAAAGACCCCTTCACACACGAGAAATGTTCTAAATGTGATAAGGTTAAATCAGTACAAAAGCGCAACGAGACCGGTGAAGCCATCTGTACCAATTGCCGTATGAAAGCTCGTTACAAAGACA
>CAYVCS010000119.1:0-15732 GCA_964450455.1 uncultured Gammaproteobacteria bacterium
CCGAAGCAATCGTGCTCGCTTTAATTCCTTTTAAAAACAAAACACTTTATTAATTGGGGTCAGATCTAACAAGACCTAACCCCATACACATTTGTTTCAAATGGGATTTTCTATTATACTTTATGCACTTACTATTTTTGCATGCATGGATAAGCAATATACCAATATTAATTTACGTCCGAAGTCGCGATTTCCTATTCGTCTTATCATACGAATTATTCTCATCATTAGTGTAATAGTACTTGTTCTTGTTAGTTATGGTTTTGTTCGTGCATATTTTGATGAACATAAGGATACTCCTGAATCAACGGATACTCCAACCACAGATAATTCATTGACGCGCGGACTCAAACGTCTTGTATTTTCGGATAATCGGCTGTTAGATGGATTTAAAGAAAATCGTATTAATGTATTATTGTTAGGAGTTGGGGGCGAGGGTCACGATGGACCACAACTTTCTGACACAATTATTCTTGCGAGCTTTCGTCCATCTGATAATGCAGTAGCGCTTCTTTCAATTCCACGTGATCTCGCAGTTACGATTCCTGGCTATGGTGTAAGAAAAATTAACCATGCGAATGCATATGGCGAAGAGAAAAATCCAGGAAAAGGTGGAGAGCTGGCAAGGGATGTGGTAAGTGCAGTTCTTGATGAGCCAATTCATTATTGGCTTCGTGTGGATTTTTCAGCATTTGAAAAAATCATTGATCTTCTTGGCGGACTTTCCATCAATGTAGAACATTCGTTTATTGATTCTCAATATCCAACGAATGATTTTCTCACGCAAACAGTTGAATTTACCGAAGGAGTGGAATTGATGGATGGAAAACGAGCGTTGATATATGCGCGGTCGCGTCATGGAAATAACAACGAGGGAACGGATTTTGCTCGCGCCAGACGACAGCAAAAAATTCTTACGAGCATTCGGGATTCAATATTAACTCCTTCAACACTTGCAAATCCAAAAAAAATAAATTCTCTGTTTAACACAATTTCAGAACATATTGATACTGATATTTCGCTGATTGAAATGCTTGAATTCGGACGACGTGCGTCAACTATCAATTTTAATTCCATCGTTTTTCAGGTTCTAGAGGCAGGAACCAATGATTATCTTCAAGAAATCAGTAACACATATGGTTATTTTCTCGTTCCACGCGCTGGTGATTTTAGTGAAATAGCAGAACTTGCGAATACGATATTTGATAAAAAAACTACGTCACTTGAAAAAACTCCACAAAAAATCACACCTAAAATAGTTCATACTACAAGCACGATTGCTATTTTAAATGGAACATGGGAAGTTGGTTTAGCGGCTCGCGTACGAACTCTCCTAGAACATAAGGGAATACATGTCCGCGAAATTGGCAATGCGCCTGAAAGAGGACAACTTGAAACAACTGTATATGTGAGGAACACGACAATATATCCTGAAACAACTACATCAACACTTGCAACACTTTTGAACGCCACAATCACAAATAATCCCCCACCATTTACAGTTCCACAAAAATCAGATATGGTGATAGTTATTGGACGTGATTTCCTAAAAAACTATGATACTCTCAAAAACAACTCGGATAATTGAACATTTACCAACTATTGCGCTTGTTGGCCGTGTTAATGTGGGCAAATCTACTCTGTTTAATAGAATTGTTGAAAAACATCAAGCAATGGTTGCTGATGAACCAGGAACAACACGAACGAGTAACTATGGACTTGCCTATTGGCGTGGCATTTCCTTGCGACTTATAGATACTGGTGGATTGATGGCGCCAGACAGCGACCCATACCGCTCCGATATTGAACGTCAAGTCAAAACAGCACTTAACGAAGCAGATGTAATATTATTTGTTATTGATGGTACAGCGACACTTCGTGATGATGATAGAGCTATTGCATCATTGCTTCACAAAACAAATAAACGTGTTATTCTTGTTGCAAATAAAATTGATAATTCACGTCTTGCGCGTATTCTTGATGAACAAGCGTGGCATTCTTTAGGATTTAAAACCCCTATGCAAGCATCTGCAACGTCTGGCCGAGGTGTTGGTGACCTTCTTGATTGCGCATACGAACTGCTTACCATCACACAAGAAAAAAATTACGAACTTCCTCGTGATACCATAAAAGTTGCATTGATTGGACGACCGAATGTAGGAAAATCCTCACTATTTAATGCGCTTGTCGGAGAAGATTTGGTGATTGTTTCGCATATTCCTCACACCACGCGCGAAACTTTTGACACATTAGTCACGTGGAAAAAGCAACATATTTTGTTTATTGATACCGCAGGAATTCGTAAACGTCCGCGCATTCGTATTGGATTAGAACAAAAAGGAGTTTCGCAATCCATCAATCAAATCAAAGAAGCGGATATTATTTTATTTGTGCTTGATAGTTCAGAGCCAGTAACTCATCAGGATAAACATTTAGCTGGACTTATTGAAGAATCAAAAAAACCCATTATCATTGTTGCAAATAAATGGGATATTACTCATCAAAACCATACATCAATGAATTTTTTGACGATATCTGAATTTTCTTCACGAACATCAGACGCTTCAGCTCATTATGAACAATACATCACTGATGTATTTCGTTTTCTTGAGCTTGCGCCGATAGTACATGTTTCAGCTTTAACTAGAAAACATGTTCTGCGATTACTTCCCGAGATTATACAAGTAAATCACGAACGAACCAAAATTATTGACCCAGTTGAGCTTGAAAAAGCATTTGAAGCCATCAAAATAAGACATTTACCTGTGAAAGGAAAAGGTGTTCATCACCCAAAAATTTATTCTATTAAACAACTTGCTTCATCTCCGCCTGTGTTTGAACTTCGCATCAAACGAAAAACGGATTTGCATGATACCTATCTGCGCTATTTAGAACGACAGATTAGACGTGTATTTGGATTTAAAGGAATTCCCATGGTTTTTTATGTGAAAAAAGCGTAACTCTTATGCTCTAGGCATTAGGAACTAGCTAATTAGCTTTTTAGGACGTGGTGCGCTTCTAATAAGCTAAAAAGCTAATTCCTAAGAAGCTAAATAAGTCACCTGTCAATCTAAAATCACCAATCTAAAATCTAAAATCGCAAAATATGCCTCTCATCATAGGTCTAGGAAATCCAGGAAAAAAATATTCTCAAACTAAACATAACGTCGGCTATCTAACGATTGATTTTTTACATAATTATTTTGAATGTTCAGAATGGAAGTTGAGCAAAAAAACTCAATCATGGATTAGTAGTAACGATTCTATGATACTCGCCAAACCAGATGTTTTTATGAATGAATCAGGAATCAGCGTCAAAGCATTGTGCAAGGATCTTCAAATAAGTACAGAAAAATTACTCGTCATTCATGATGACACCGATCTCTACGTAGGCGATTATAAAATTCAAACTGATCGCGGGCCAGCAGGACACAACGGTGTTGCATCAATTATTGAACATCTGAAAACGCAAAATTTTACGAGGATTCGTATCGGCGTTCGTCCAGAATTCAGCATACTTTCAGCTCTTGATCTAGTACTTCTAACCATTTCACAATCCGAATTGGCAATTCTTGAAACTGTTTTTCAAAAAATTCCACAAGAAATTCAATCATACATAAACTAACCTATGGAAAACGAGCTCAACAACACGCGATTGTTATATGCGGCGTGTGCGAGTTTTAGTCCACTTTCGGCGAATCGTCTCATGCATCTTGTGATGCATTGCGGATCAATTCAATCTGTTTTTACGGCGAGTTACAATGAGCTGTCAAAGTCGGGATTGTCGCCTGAATTGTGCAGCGAGTTTATTTCATTTAGATCTTCATTCTCTTTAGCACAACTTGAACATACTCTTTTATCAGAAAAAATTCGTGTTATCATTCCTGATGATTGCGAATATCCTGCAATGTTAGTTCAAACAATTCCTCCTCCTGCTGTGTTATTTGTTAAAGGAATACTGGCTGAACATATTCCACATCCACTTGCCATAGTCGGTTCACGTAAAATGACTCATTATGGAGAACGCATTCTAGATACATTACTCCCAAAACTGGTTCAGGCAGGATGTTCAATTATTTCAGGATTAGCGCTTGGATGTGATGGTTTTGCTCATGAGACAACATTAAAACATAACGGATATACGATAGCAGTTCTCGGTTCAGGACTAGATAGTTCGCATATATATCCACGACATCATGTGCGATTAGCACATAAGATTTTGGAGTCAGGCGGAGCGCTCATAAGCGAATATCCACCAGGAACTCCTGCGCTTCCCCACCATTTTCCCGCTCGAAATAGAATAATTGCTGGTTTATCATATGGTGTTTTGCTTGTTGAAGCCGCAACTCGTTCAGGATCACTTATCACCGCTCGACTTGCGCTTGAACAAGGAAAACAAGTTTTCGCAGTTCCCGGTTCAATTTTTGCCGAAACATCCGCGGGATGTAACGCGCTGATAGCGCAAGGAGCACGGCCAGTTCTCACATACCAAGATATTCTAGAAGAATATGGATTACAAAAAGTTGCTACAGAATCAATTCCACAACATAATTCTCTCTCCGAAGAAGAAAAATTGATTAACAATATACTTTCTTCAGAGGGAACTCATATTGACGATATTATCACTCAATCTAAACTTGCAACATCAAAAGTTATGATTTTACTGACAATGCTTGAGGCACACAATCGTGTACAACAAATCAGCGGTATGCGATATATTAAATTATAAGATATACGAGGGACAGAGGGGGTCACCATACTATGCATATTTTACTAATTGGTAATGCTGAAAAAGAAAGCAATTGTTTGCTTGCGCGCGAGGCACAACAGAGAGGACATACGCTAACTATTGCGGCTATGTCTGATGTTGGCATTAGTATTGATGCGACAGCAACTATCGTAATTCATCATAAACTCGTTACTCGTCAATCATTTGACGTTGCACTATTTCGGGATATTCATCCCCAATTTGTATCGTCAACATTGACCTGTGCATTATTACTTTCAACTATTGGCATTCCACTCATTGACACAACACTTCTTGAGCGCCCATTTGTATGGAATAAACTACATCAACTCATCGTCTGCCAAGGTGCGTCTATACGCATTCCTCGAACTCTTTTCATCACACATGAACAGCAAATCAATTTCATTCCTCAACAATTCACATTTCCACTCGTTATTAAGCCAATACACGGCTCGCATGGCACTTTGATTACACGATGTGATACAATAGTTGAAGTGCGAAACATACTGTCAACTGCACCTTTCGGAACATTTCTGACGCAGACATATCTTGACGCTCCACATGATTATCGCGTGATAGTAATAAATTACAAAGCAATCGGCGCAGTTAAAAAAATCCCCGCACCCAATGAGTTTAGAACGAATACTGATTTAGGAGCAACGTTTGAACCATATGAGATGACTCACGAATTGCGCAGTATGGCACAAACCGCGGCCAAATGTTTACATATTCCTATAGCAGGAGTAGATATGCGTGAACATAAGGGACAACTTCATCTACTTGAAGTCAACCGCAATCCGGGATTTACCACATTTCAAACCGCAACAGGAATTAATATCGCGGAACATATCATCAATTTTTTAGAACAAAGTTTGCTCTAGACTTTAGGAATTAGCTTTTTAGCTTATTAGGAAATACGAACGTCAACGTCAACGCCCTAAGAAGCTAAAAAGCTAAATTCTAAGAAGCTAAAAATATGAAGCTCATCATTGTAGAATCTCCTGCCAAAGCAAAAACCATTTCACGTTTTCTTTCAAAAGTATACGTAGTGGAATCGTCCTACGGTCATATTCGTGATTTACCAAAAAAAACTCTCGGAATTGATGTTGAGAATAATTTTGAACCACACTACGAAATCATGGCTGACAAAAAGAAACAAGTTGCTTCACTCAAAAAACTCGCCAAACAAGCTGAAATCATCTATTTTGCAACTGATGAAGACCGCGAAGGCGAAGCAATATCATGGCATCTTGCGCATATTTTATCTCTTGATCCAACAAAAGTTGCGCGCATTACCTTTCATGAAATTACCAAAAAAGCAATCGTATCAGCACTTCAACATCCACGTTCACTTGATATTAATCGTGTTGACGCACAACAAGCTCGTCGCGTGTTAGATCGTATTGTAGGATATGAACTTTCCCCATTTTTATGGAAAAAAGTTGCTCGTGGATTATCAGCAGGACGAGTTCAGTCAGTTGCCGTACGTTTGATTGTTGAACGAGAACGAGAAATTCGCGCGTTTATTCCACAAGAATATTGGACAATTCACAATACGTTTGCTGATGAACACGAATCGGAAAAAACAATTACAGCAGTGCTCACAACAATTGATGAAAAAAAACTTGACACCTATGAACTTGCAACAGAGCATGATGCTATGAGCATCGTAGAACAACTCAAAGGATGCGACGGCGAGATACAAAAAATTGAACAAAAAGAAAAATCACGCAAACCACAACCACCGTTCATCACCTCTACACTTCAACAGGCCGCATATAATTCATGTGGATTTTCTGCTAAACAGACAATGGGAATTGCGCAAAAACTTTACGAAGGAATTGAAGTGAAAGGCGAAGGAAGCACAGGACTTATCACCTATATGCGAACAGATTCAGTTCAGTTATCAGAAGAATTTGTTAACGATGCGCGTACCTATATTACAAAAACATTTTCTGCAAACTATTGTCCACAACAACCCATAACCTATGCGACAAAGGCCGCTAATGCGCAAGAAGCGCACGAGGCAATTCGTCCTACTGATGTTAATCGGCGACCAGAGGATTTACAACATACATTATCAGACCAACAATTTAAATTGTATGATTTAATTTGGCGACGAGCTGTTGCATGCCAAATGGAACATGCGCGATACCTTACTACTTCAATTCATATAGTTGTTAAAGGACACAATACAAAAAACTATGGATTCAAAGCTACGGGCTCCGTGATTACATTTGAGGGATTTATGGCAGTTTATACAGAGCAGATGAAAGATACAATTCTTCCGGCTTTTAAAGAGTCACAACGATTACGTACCCAATCCATCACTCCAGCCGAACATCATACCGAACCACCTCCTCGTTATAATGATGCCAGTATTGTCAAAATTCTTGAAGAATATGGCATTGGACGCCCTTCAACGTTTGCACCAACTATAGCGACGATTGAAGCGCGCGGATATGTTGAACGATTAGACAGAAAACGATTAGCACCCACACAAATTGGTGAATTAGTGAATGATGTTCTCCTTGCGCATTTTCCGAATATAGTAGATTATGATTTTACAGCTGATATGGAACAACAATTAGATACAATCGCATCAGGAACAATACAATGGAAGCCAGTTATTGCAAAATTTTATACCCCATTCAAAGAAAATTTGGTGAAAAAAACAGAAGAAGTGAAACGAGAAGATGTGATGACGACAGAGACCGATAAAGTGTGTCCTGATTGTACGAAACCAATCATGATAAAAATGGGACGATTTGGAAAATTTTATGCGTGCACGGGATATCCCGATTGCAAACATACTGAACCGCTTGAAGGCGAGAAAAAAGCAAAAAAACCAACTCGCGCGATTGGGATGAAATGTGTGATGTGTACTGTTGGCGATATCGTTGAACGAACAACAAAACGAAACAAATTATTTTACGGATGCAATACATTTCCAAAATGTGCTTTTGCTCTGTGGGGATTGCCAACAGGTGAGAAATGTCCGACATGCAATGAACTGCTTATGCTTTCAGGAAAAACAAAAATAAAATGTTCATCAAAAGAATGCACATTCAATCGCAAAAAAACCGACGAGGATGATATGCAAATTAACGCGAATCTTAAAACAGTTATGTCAGAACCAACCGATACTCCCTAAGCACCTGTCCACAAGTAGTCCTAATAAGCTAATCCCTAACAAGCTACAACCTAGCAATATGGCCTCATTATTTGAACAACTCGTTGAAACAATAACTGCGTATAATAAAAACGCAGATCTTTCTATGCTCAATCGCGCGTATGATTGCGCGCAAAAAGCGCACAAAGGACAACGAAGAATGTCGGGAGAACCATATATTAACCATCCCCTACGAACAGCAATTACACTTGCGCAAATGCAATTGCAAATGCCAATTATTATTGCAGGAATTCTTCACGATGTTCCTGAAGACACCCCAGTTACCCTGAAAACTATTTCCGATGAATTTAGTCCCGACGTTGCGTCAATCGTAGAAGGAGTTACGAAAGTTGGAAAAGTTAAATATCGCGGTGTATCGCGCTATGTGGAAAATATGCGAAAGTTTTTTCTTGCAATGGGAGCTGACGCTCGTTCCATCATCGTCAAATTTGCCGATCGTATTGATAATCTTCGTACGCTTGAATCACTTCCTCCAAAAAAACAATATCGTATCGCGCTTGAATCATTGGAAATTTTTGCTCCTGTTGCATCGCGATTAGGAATGGGAGAAATGAAAGGAACGCTGGAGGATTTAGCATTTCAATATGTTTTTCCTCAAGATTATGCATGGGTCAAAACACTTGTTCAAAAACGTTCTGTGCAAAAAAGTGAATATGTTCAAAAGGTTTTAGAAATCAGTCAAAAAGAGCTTGAGCGATCTGGAATTGTAATTATTTCTATTGAAGGACGGATGAAACATTTATATTCACTCTACAAAAAATTAGAAAAATATGATCGCGACATAACTAAAATTTACGATTTAATCGCGGCGCGTTTGATTGTTCCTGATGTGGCGCAATGTTATGCGGCGCTTGGAATTTTGCATAATTTATGGAAGCCACTTAAAGGACGAATTAAAGATTATATCGCTCAACCAAAACCAAATGGCTATCAATCATTGCACACCACGGTTTTTGCGATGAGCGGAGAAATTGTTGAATTTCAAATTCGTACGCCTGATATGCACGAAGAAGCAGAATATGGTTTAGCCGCGCACTGGCATTATACAGAATCAGGAAAACATTCTACGATGCCAGAACGTCATCGTAAATGGATTGAAGAATTAGCGCGCGTACATCGCGAAATGGTGAAAGGATTAAAATATATTGAAACAATTAAATTAGATTTTTTTCAAAATCGTATTTTTTTGATTACGCCAAAAGGAGATGTCATTGATCTTCCAGAAGACGCAACTCCCGTTGATTTTGCTTATGCAATTCATACAGATATTGGCAATCAATGTTCTGGAGCGCGCGTAAATGGGGAAATTACACGATTAGATACCGCATTAAAAAGTGGCGACGTATGCGAAATAATTATTGATAAACATAGAAAAGGACCAAGTCTTGATTGGCTTCGTTTTGTCAAAACTTCAATGGCAAAATCTCGCATCAAACTCTATTCCAAAAAATCCATCGCCGACTGGATAAAAGGTGTTTTGCCACATAACTAATAAACGTTTGCAACCGACAACATTTTTTTAAGCATCTTTTCTCATTTCAAAAATAAAAATACGACGAATGTTTCGTCGTATTGCATATTGCTTACTTGTTCGGAGGCACCCATCCATCAAGTTTTATACCAAGAGTAAGATTTCTTTCGGCTAATAATTGCTTGAGCACTTTTAAAGATTTCTTTCCGAAGTTTTGGCTTCGAAGTACATCTTTTTCTGAAAATTGCACTAATTCTCCGACATATCTAACTCTAGCATTAGCCAAACAATTTTTTATGCGTGCAGAACACTGCCAATCTGCCAATTCCTCATCAAAATTGTACTGATGATTTACATCTACACTTGATGTTGGCCTTTTATAACCACCAATCTGCATATTGAGAGTGAGACCCCTCTCCGCAAGAATTGTTTGAACTTCTTTGAGCGATTTACGTCCAAAGTTCTTTAAATTCAATAAATCTTCTTTCGACTTCTGTACTAATTCTCTCACATATTTGATGTTTGCCTTGCGTAAACAGTTGGACGTTCGGACAGTTATATCTAAATTCCCTATTGATTGAGCAAAATGGTGACGATGCACTTCATCCACCTCGTTGAGAATCTCATTCTTTTCAAAAAAGCATACCCTTATATAGTCAGCGATTGCTTCATGAATAAAATACTTCAACGCCAGAATCACCTTGGCAATGTCGGCATTTTCAATACCCAGATTACAGAGTTCAGCTACCAAACGTCGTTGAGCGACTGAATCAGCCGATTTTATGTCAGAATCAGACATAGAATTTCATCTCCTTCTGTATGTTTGTAAAGAACTAAACACCAATATCATCTAACCATTTTTCCACCAAAATGTCAATACGCCTTGACAAATAGGTCATAGCTGGTACAAAAAGAGATTTTTTATTACGCAAAAATAAAATATCATTGATATCTCCCGAAGTCGAAACTCCCGTTGATTTTGCCTAAACAATTCATACTGATATTGGCAATCTATGTTCTGGGGTGCGTGTTTTCCGTCGCTTCGTTCGGACATGAAATTGCGATTTCATGTCGCCTAACTACACTAGGTAATAAAGGACAAATAATTTTCTGGAGAAATTACGAGGTATTCTGAATTCGGATACGCTTCTAGCCACGATTTTGGAGGTTTAATTTGCTTTGTCCGCCATTTCATTTCATAACCAAAAAGTTTGCCTCCTCTATCTTCAATAAAATCAATTTCCTGTTGGTCATATGTACGCCAAAAATAATTATTACTCAATATTCCATCATATTCCTGTTTTTTCAGCCGTTCAATAATTATATAATTTTTCCACATCATACCACTGTCGTCGCGTAAATTCAGACCATTAAAATTATTAATAATCGCATTGCGAATACCATTATCATAAAAATAATATCGATGACTCTTACGCAACTCTTTCCGTAAATTACGGCTGAAACCAGTGAGATGATACACAACAAAATTCTTTTCCAAAAGATCAAGATATTTTTCCACAGTATTTTTACTAAACCCGAGTTGGGTGGCTAATTCAGAATATGACACTTCTTTTCCAATCTGAAAAGCTAGAAGTTGCAATAATTGAACTATTTTATTCGCATAACGCAAACCCTCTAATTCAAGAATATCTTTATATAAATATGACTGCACAATCTCTTTGAGATATACTTGCCGTTCTTCCCTACCATGCTCAATAACTACTTCGGGATATGAGCCATATATAAGTCGGTCTTCTAAATGTGCATGTGTCTCTGCCAAATTTTCAATCTGTGCTATTTCTAGTTGCGCCAATGGATACTGTTTAAGAGTATATTTTCTACCCGTCAATGGTTCACCAACATTACGAGATAAACCAAATGCCGATGAACCAGTGGCGATCACAGCAACTTCAGGAAAATGATCAATGATTAATTTAATGTTCAATCCAATCTCGGAAATTTTTTGCGCTTCATCAATTACAATGAGTTTATTACTGCCAATAAAACTTTTTAATTTCTCGATTGATTGACTTCCCAAATATTCCCTGATGTTAATGTCGTCACCAGTCACAAATAAATATTTATCATGGTATGTAGCCAAAAATTTCCTTAGCAAAGTTGTTTTTCCCGTGCGACGAGGGCCAAAAATTACTACCGCTTTACCAGACTTAACATAACGAGATAAATTTTCTAATTGTTTTTGTAGAATATACATATTGACTAAATTAGTATAAATATTGTCAATCTATTGACTATATTATACTAAATTATGAAACTGTGTCAATATTTTTCAAAATGTCAACATACCTTGACAAATAGGCATTTTTTTGATATAGTAAGTTCGTGTTATGTGCGTAATTTATTGCTTAATTCAGCGATAAATCAGCTATCACCACACAAATTTAAGAATAGTGTATTGTAGATAAAAGGTTTTAGCTACAATAGTTCTGTTCTTTTAAATTACACAAGGGAGAAAAAAGTGAATCATATACAATGTATCGTGCTTCATGAAAATCCGCATTTGGATGAATTTGGAGCAGTTGTACTGCTTCGCGAATACGGTAAGCGTTTTGGAATCACTCGGCAAACGCCGGTGCGATTCATTCCTGCTACGTCAATTCTGACGACGACTGAACCAAAACTCATTGCGATCCTCGCAGAGTTTGGTTGTTCTGAAACAGACGCTCTGCACTGTGGGAGCGATGCCAACTCGCTTGAACGCGAGCATGGTGTACTGTTCGTCGGAACTGGTGGCGGACGTTTTGATGAACATCCGCGAGAAGGTGTTGAACGAACAAACACTTCGTCAATTCGGCTGATTGCAAAAGAACTGGCTGACTTCATTCCCCATGAATTGTCAGAATTGATTGATTACATTGACGAAGAGGATGCGCGACATACACGCACCTACTGCGGTCCAATGGAACTGTCGCAGATCATGCGGACGCTCATCAACAATGACGTTTCGTTTGATAGAATCTACGACATCCTGGCACGTATTATGCGTGGCGTTGCAACGGGCAAGACGATTAACACGTCACCGCCTTTCCGCATTGACACGTTGATTTATGAATGGGTGAAAAAGCGATGTGGCGAAAAAGACAAAAGCTACAGCGCGAGAAACGCATTCAATTTGATGCTTGAAATCGGACTTAACGAAAATCCCGCGTTTGACCAAATTCGGGAATACGTTAAACGTCTCGATGCTCGAGCATCGTCAGGTGAAGTCATCAATCTGGAACTTGCATTCCTACCGGATTTCATTCAAGCAGACAACTCGTCACTTGAAGCAGATGAAAACGCATGGGATGTCGCGGAATGGATTCTGGATCAAAAGTTTGAAGAGCAGGATCGCTTCTTCACCGAGGGAAAACAGGAGTATGATCGCGTGAGGGAACTTTACGCTATCAACCTCAAGCGCGGTGTTCTGAACATCGTTTTCTGCGAGTCATCCATGTATGGCTTAGATCGTGTCGCGCGAAAAAACGATACTGCCGGAATCATTGTTATGCGCGATGGCGAGACGGGGAACGTGCGTATCCTGACCACGTTCATCATTCTGCGGAATTTGGGATTGGGAAATTTCAATCAGCAAACTGGCCTGAAAACCCATCTGGATGTGCTGGCACGGATGATAAGAATACGAGAACGTGAATTGGCACATGATACGAAACCGTACGATGCCAACGAACTCGCAAATGATGGAATAGTGAGTGGTGCAGACAATTGGTATTACGACCGTCGAGTTCCGTGGCTCTTGAATGGTTCACGAAGCGCGATGAACGTTGCACCTACTCGTATTCCATGGGATGAGTTGAAGTCAATCGTCCTTGCGGCGTTTGACGAAACAAAGATGACAGAAGTGTGTCAGGACAGCGGAGTGTGCGCGCGGCAACTATGTTCGGCGGGACTTTACCGCTACAATCTAGGACGTTGCCACGCGTTGCGTCAACGAGAAACTGTTCATGGTGAAAGCGAAGGATACGCATTCACGGATGATTCCTTTACGGAGGAGTAAAAAACCAAAAGATCTTGCCATGAAGGCAAGATCTTTTTTTATAAAAAGTGTATTATAGCTATCGTTTAACGAATTCCTGATGGCGTCATCATATGAGGACCTAACACCAATCCTGCTGAATTAGTTTCAAGCGCGAAATCTACTGAATATTGTGGTGGAGGTCCATCAACATACGAATACACAAATGGCGACCCACCAGGAATTGGATTTGCCAAAATAGTTGTCATAAATATCTCGCCGACACATTGTCCTTGTGGATGAAATCCAGTTTTATCAAGACATTTGGCAATTGGACTTCCGAGAACTACTCCAGCTCCCGGCGGATAATTTCCAAATTCATTAAAATAAATTTCAAGACCGAAATATAATTCCTTCATATGCGCAACACGCAAAACATCACGAGACGCTTTACGTGTTGAACCTACAGCAAAAATAGATCCAACCATTAACATACTCACTACACCAAGAACAACAAGTAGTTCTACAATCGTAAATCCTCTTGGACAATTTTGAAATTTACCCAATTCACATTTCGTTTGTTCTTTCGCGCGTATCGCACTTTGTAATTTGTCATTCATACTTCGTAATTTAAATATGTGCCATCACACGCGAAACAATGCGTCGTGGTGAGCTATGTAATTTTAATGAATATAAAAATACTCCTTGTTCACGCGATTCTTTCACTAATTCAGGACTAGAAAGATGTGACAGAACAACAACAGGAATATTACGCGTTGACTGATATTTCTTTTTGGTAACCAACAACGACAACAAATTTTCTTTTGGAACTGCCAAATCAAGAATCACCATACATGGTTTTTTTTCTTTCATTAATTTCAATGCCTTTTCTAATTTAGCAACATCTATCATAGTACAATTTTCAGCTTCAAATAATTCTCTATAAATTTCAATCAACATAACATCAATACTCACCATCAACACAAGAGAATTTTTTGCAACACTGGTTCGTTGCATACTATTTTCCCTCACGCAAAGCCAATCCAACTGCCACAGCAAATCGCGTTCCAATATCAAACAACGCAGGACGCACATTTTCAGGATACCACACACGAGCCCATGGATCACCAACAAAAACTTTCATAGAAAACATATCTGACAAATACGTATCTAAATGCGTTAGAAGCGACGATCCACCCGTTAAGACAATTCGTTCTGGATGTGTTCCTTTTTGTTGCGTCGCATATAAATTCATCGTATATCGTATTTCTTTTATAAGTGGCGCAATCGTATTTTCAAAAATTTTAGGAAATCCTTGCGTTTCGCCAAGCACATTACTTCCACTTTCAAAATCCGATTTCATTGCTTCAGCTTTTTCTAATCCTACTTGAAGAACCGCATCAAGTGCTTTCGTAAAATTCAAACCACCGAGTTGCATAGATCTATGCATCATAGGAAGCATATTTTCTACCACAAAAAAATTAGAACGCGCTGAACCTATATCCACTATCAATACACTCGTTGGATCGTTTCCTATTAATGATCTCGTTAAAGCAAACGCTTCCGTTTCCAAACTCATCAATTCTAAACCAGCGCGTTTGAAAATATCTGCGATTCGTGAAACCGTATTTTTTGGAGCGGCAGTAATCAAAACAGATATATCAGTAATAATTTTTTTTTGTTGACGTTCAAAACTTTTATGCGCTTCAGATTCATCGGGAACAGAATTTTTTTGTCGTGGTGAATCTATAATTTTCCAATCCACTACTGCATCTTTCAAAGCAAACGGCAAAAACTTTTGCGCTTCTCGTTCTATTAATGCGGCACGATCTTTTTCTGAAACATTGGGAATACGAACGATTGCTGAAAAAATATCCGAAAGCGGAACTGATGCAACAGCCTTTTTTGTGGTTACTTTTGATTCCAGAGCAACTTTTTTCAGCAATTCAGCCAGCATATCGCGTTGTTCAGTATCATCTTTCAAAACAGGAAGATTACCTTCGCTGTATCCATACGTTACCAAATGCATTTGACGCTTTTCACGTTTCAATTCAACCATTTTAACGCTAGATGCTCCTAAATCAACTCCGAGCACAGAATCAATTTTTTTTGAGAAAAATCCCATAGTTCGTATACTATATCACATCACCCTTTTTTCTCCAAATAGGGCCGATTTTAGATTTATGATTTTAGAATAACAATCTCCAATTTCTAGGCTTTAGGTAATTAGCTTGTTAGCTTTTTAGGAAACTGTTACGTCAATTTCCTAATAAGCTAAATAAGTCATTCGTCAATCTAAAATCTAAAATCAACAATCTAAAATTGTAACCTGTCAATCCTTTATC
>CAYVCS010000120.1:0-16045 GCA_964450455.1 uncultured Gammaproteobacteria bacterium
AATAGAAGAAATTATACGGTATCTGCGTAATGATGTTTTTCGCGATTTTGAAATGCCTGAAAATTATGTACAGGCGATTGAGGAATTTGAATTAAAAAAAGAAGGTTTTGTTAAGTTAGCTGTTTCCGATTGGAAGGAAGCTAACAGACAATATACATCCTTATTGATTACACGTCTCGTCTTACCAACTGTTCAAGAAATAATATATGATTTAGCAATATATTACGGTTGTAAGAAGCAGTGTTTACTACCTAAAACACAAGTAACAACCGCAACCGTTTCTCCGTCAGGTCATCTCCTAAAAATGGGGAGGTTTCATTGGCTTGATGGGGTTCAAGTAATTGGTGCTACGACGGATTATTCTAGTGAAGGCGTGGTTTTTTCTCGCATGATCTAATGCAATGAGATGACTATGTTGTGGTCAATAATATATTTTGTGAATAAAAAAACTCCACATAATCATATCCGTTCGGATTGTTATGTGGAGTACATTGAACTGTCTCAATTACCATTACTAAACTTGTGAAGGAAGTTCGGGTAATTTTTTGATTTTATCAAGTACCACGTTGCGATACCACGACCAGCCCACTTTTATTCTACGCGTTCGAGTTTGATATAATTCAAACGCGATTTCAAGTGCAACAGCCAAATGTCGTTCAAATTCTTCTCGTTGAGTTGGAGTGATTAACTCCATCAGAGGCGGTCCTATTCCGTTATAAAAATCCCGACAGGCGGTGATCCATTCTGGATGAAGTTCGCAGAATAAAAAATCCACCATAGATGCATATGCTTCTCTCTGTCCGGGTATGTTCATCTTCTTTTTACCCATTGTGTAGGTGAGAGCATGAGTAAAAGCAGAAGCGTGGTTTATCAATATGTCAATATCCGGAAATAAATTGGCAGTTGCGCTAGAATTAATCCCCATGCGTTGTGTCTGAATCATTCGCAGTTTCGGTTTCAATGAATTGTCCATTACACCACGCTTCCTTTTTAAGCAGGTTAATTTTCAAAGTACACGTATAGTCATATCAATTATTTACACTTCAGTCAATGTAATCATTTTTGTTTGAGAATTTGCGCTTGATATACTGTTGCACAAACTTGTATACATCCCATAGTAATAAAGAGCGCATTAAAAGAAATTTTTGTGACAATAAGACCTCCAATTACAAACGCTATACCCATAATAATTTTTCCTTCACCTTCTGCGAGTCCCCAAATTGTTCCGCATGATGTTGGTGTTGAGTATTTAGTATAAAGTGCATACCACGTTGGATTGGTAAGGGCGAGTGACAGACCCAACCCCGCTTGAAGTATTAATAATTGTAAAGGATTTTGAATGAAAATATAACAAAATGTTAGAATTGCAGTAAGTCCATAACCAAAGACCATAATTTTCGCTTTGTTATGATGGTCTGAATATTTGCCAACAACGATAGAAAAAACCCCTGTTGTAATGAGATAGATAGACCACGCCCATGCAATATCTAAAATACTTCCGCCGATTTTTTCAGTAAATACGGCGAGTAGTGGTCCAAACATTCCATCCCCAAAATACCATATATTGCTACTATAGAGCAGGATTTTTTCATTACGATTCATATGTTAACTATTGATAAGTAATATCTGTATCTTAGTTAAAATGATAAGTATATTGTTTGATGCTCTAAAATGTCATCCTCGAATCAGTGGGATCAGGTCGAATGATAGGTGTCAGACACAGGTGTCAGATAGAGGTGTCTGACACCTCCGCAACACCTCCGTCTTTTGACTGTCGCGTATTTTTTCGTGAACGAATTTCGTCTTGTATCCGCGTTAGAAAATCTGACGGAGACATTGTTCCGAGTTTACCCTCATCGCGACTTTCTACGGTGATTGTTTGCGATGTAGTTTCTGATTCACCGAGTACAATAAAATAGGGAACTTTTGAACTTTTGGCTTGTCGGACTTTTTTTCCGAGTGTTTCGTTGGATGCATCAACAGAAACTTGTATGCCTCCAATTCGTAATTTTTTTTCTATCTCATGTGAATAGGAAAGGAATTTTTCGCTAATCGGTAAAATTGCAACTTGTGTGCGTGAAAGCCAAACAGGAAATTCTCCGGCGTATTGTTCAATGAGAAACGCAAAAAATCGATCAAATGAACCCATAATTGCGCGATGAATGATGACTGGTTGTTCTTTTTCACCTGTATCATTAGTAAACTCAAGTCCAAATCTATTTGCAGAATAAAAATCAACTTGAATGGTTGCTATAGAATCCTCTTTTCCTGCAACATTGCGAATCTGCACATCAATTTTTGGACCATAAAATGCCGCCTCGCCTCCTCCTTCAACATAGCGACCACCAAACTCTTGTAATGCGGTACGGGCGGCGAGAGTGGCTTCATCCCATTTTGATTTATTTTCTATATCACCAAATTTTTCTGTATTTTCAAAATCAGGAAGTGAAAGTCTGAACCAATAATCCTGAATATTAAATACATCGTCGTATACTTCGCGGAAAAGGTTGAGAACGCCGAGAAGTTCGGATTTGAGGTCGGTTTTTGCGCAATATATGTGCACATCATTTTGTGTAAAACAACGCGCGCGAATGAGGCCAGTCAATACTCCTGATCGTTCAAAACGATGGACAAGTCCAAATTCTGCAATTCGTTTCGGGAGATCGCGATAACTTAATGGACGATGTTTGAATATTTGATGATGATGTGGACAATTCATGGGACGAAGATAATATTCTTCATCGTCAATCACGATTGGACTATACATATCGTCACGATAATGAGCGAGATGTCCAGATTGTTCGTAGAGTCGTTTGTGCGTCAAAATCGGCGTATAAACGTGTGAATGTCCATGCGCTAATTCTTTTTCATACATAAAATCTTCTAATTTTTTGCGAATGTACGCGCCGTTCGGTAAATAGAGTGGAAGACCTTTTCCCACATCGTCCGAAATCATGAAATAATCGTGTTTTTCATTCAGCAAACGATGGTCTCGCTTTTTTGCTTCTTCTTGTTGTGTCCGAAAATTATCAAGTTCTTTCTGCGACGCAAATGCAAGTCCATATATGCGCGTTAGCATGGCATTTTTTTCGCTTCCTTTCCAATATGCGCCAGCAATGTGTGTCAATGCGAATCCGTGAATTGGTATTTCATGAGTTTTCTCCACATGCCCTCCTTTGCATAAATCTACAAATACATCTCCTGTTGCATACAAAGTTATTGGCGTCTGTTGTGCTTCAAGTTCATCAATAAGTTGCAGTTTAAATGGTTGGTGTAAAAAACGCTCTCGCGCTTGTTGGGGAGAGGTCTCTATACGAGTAAACTGAAGATTTTGCTCGATTATTTCTCGCATTTTTGCTTCTAGTTGTGGCAAAACATCATCAGAAAATGAGTGTGAAAATAAAATGTCATAGTAAAAACCATTATCAATCGTCGGACCAATTCCAAGTTGTGCTAACCTATCGTATTCAAGAACCGCGCTTGCTAGTATATGCGCAAGAGAATGACGAATATTCAAAAGAGATTGATGTTCCATAGTATTTATTAAGATTCACGAATATGTTCCTAATTGTATAGGAATACTTAAGTCGAGGCAAATTATCATAACAAATTATTTTCTTGCTTTTCAAAATATGTTGTGGTAACATATGCAACTTGTATGAAAACGATCGCTCGTAAATTCCTCAAACTTCCTCTCGTCCTTGTGGTATTCATAGGATTTGTTTTTAGCATATCATGCGCTTTTTACCATACTGACGTATCAGCGCATACGTATCTTTCTGAAGATGGAATATATCTTACGCATGGCAGTGGTACGAATTGTGGCACAGATATTGCTCAAAATCATACACCAATGCATAGTGAATGTTTGATGGTTCAACGAGAAACATATCGCCATTTTATTGAATTTTTGGTATTGATACTCACGACAACATCTTTGTTGTTTGGGTGGCGTTTTTTTGACGATATTCTTAGTAGATTATCTGAAGTGTATACGCGTTACCTAAAAAATAATCCTGAACTGTCATTTTTTAATTATTTGAAATTGGCTTTTTCGCGAGGTATTCTTAATTCAAAGAAATATCATTTAGCTTATTGTAACTAGCATACAGTCATCAATTGTTTGTACTTTTGTGTGATTGATTAATATGCTAGTTTTTTTAGTAATAATTAATGTTACAACGTATCATATGAAAAAATCACTTTATCTTATTCCCGTAGTCCTTGTGGCTTTCATAACACTTGGTGCTGGATGCGCAAAAAATACAACATCAACTCAAGAAACTGTCAATACGGTTTCACAAAACACCGCAACTACCGCACCAGAAAAAGGCGCAGATGATGACCATGCTCATGATGCAGAACATGGGGCAAAATTAGCTGGCACCAGAATTGCCTTACAAAATGCAACCAACTTACAACCCGGAGAAGTAACATTGGCATTTAAGTTGTATGGTTCTGATGCTCATGAGTTCGGTCCAAAAGATTTAAAACTTGCTCATGAGAAACTTATGCATGTCATCCTTGTACGTGATGATGTGACTGGCTTTCAACACATTCATCCTGAATATAGAGATGGCAGATGGAGTGTTGTAACAACGATTGCGACTCAAGGTTTGTACCAAATGTATGTTGATATTGAACCAATTGAAGAGGATATGGTCACGTTGCGTGTTCCGCTTCTCATTGGGGGTTCTACCGCTCAACCACAATTTGCACGCGTAAGTACAAATATGTCAGCTCAAGTGAGTGGTTTTGAAGCTACATTGCAGTTATCCTCACCATTAAAAACAAAAGAGCATACTAATTTAACTTTTCTGGTAACTCAAAACGGCAAACCAGTCACTCAAATTGATCCATATCTCGGAGCATTTGGTCATGTGGTAGTAATTCGTCATAATGATGCTGATGATTATTTGCATGGTCATCCAATTACTGAAACCAAGCCGACAGATGGAAAAATCGTATTTGAATCAGAGTTTCCGATTAAAGGCGTCTACACTATTTTTGCTCAATTCAACATCAATGGACAAGTGAAGGTTTTCCCTATCACTGTTTCGGTTGAGAATATCGGAAAAGCTTCTGCTGAACATGAGAGTTCTTCTTCGGCAGTGAAGCACGGTGGTTCTAGTCCGACTATCAGTAATTAATACATACTATGATTATGAACAACCCTAAATTGCTGTACGTTGGGGGTGGCCTACTGGTAGTTCTAGTAATCGCAATCGGAACGTATGCAAAGATTTCCGGTGGAGTTGCTCGTAATAGTGCAGGTCAGGTTGTTTCTGTTGCAAACGCACTACGTGTTCCTCTTGAAACCATTGGAGGAGGTACTACAGAAGAAGATGGTCAGGTTGGCTCTTCGTGGCCAGGCGAAATTATTTCTTCTGGGGATGTTGAGGTGCAACCGCAACGCGAAGGAACAATCAGTGAATGGAGGGTGAAAATTGGACAGAAGGTTTCGCAAGGACAAGTATTAGCTAGACTTTCTGCTCCACCTGCTACTCCGGAACTCACGCGAACTCTCGCAGAACAAGCACAAAGTTTGACACGAGCAAAGGCAGGGGCAGAAGCACAAGCTATCTTTGTTGAAAAAAATAAAGAACAGTTGATGACGCTACGAACTCATCTCGTGAATAGCGGAAAACAAATATCAGATAGTTTGTCTGAAAAAATTGGTTCTGATAGGTCTCAATCGTTGGCTACTTTGCAAGCATCACTTGACGCTTCGCGGAGAGATATTCAAGTAAAGAACCAATCAGTTAAAGATTATTCTGTAAAAGTTATTAGAAAAGTATTCCCTGAATTTACCAACTACTCTGCTGATCCAATCACGGTTTACAAACAATATCCACAAAACTTCTACTTCAATGTAAAGGATGGTTTGGGAAGTAATAATACCAACGCACAGGCTGACTTTAATAAAGATGTGATAGAAGTTGTAAAAGCTGTCATACATAACAGCGAGGATATTGGACAGAAAACTATGAGATTTTTAGAAAGTGCTGATGATCTTGTTGCTAATAGTTCTTTTGTTGATGGCTCTAGCGAAGGATTAACTGTATTGCGAAATGTGGTATCAGATGAACGAGCAGAGCTTTCTGAAAAGATAACAGCATTGAGTGAATCTAAAACTGAAACCGCAAAGATAGAAAGTGATTTGGCATCAAAGAAAATTGACCTCTCGCTTACTGCGGCCAATTCTAGTAAGGAAATAGCTGAAAAACTTAAGGATATTGATGAAAAACTAATTGACCTTGATCGTCAATTACAATTGGCGCTCGCAGAAGCAAAGGGCGCGGGCGTTGCATATTCAACGATCGTTAATGCTCTGACAGGAGGTTTAAACATAACTGCTCCTCGCTCGGGTATTGTTTCAATCATCCTGAAAAAAAGTGGTGATTTTGTGAGTCCCGGAATCGCTGTTGCTTCAATTAACTCTCAAAATAGTACAGATCGCATTGTGCGATTTAGAATTCCCGGCAACATTACTCCGCCACAAGCAGGGGATACACTCACTGTTATTCGTCCTGGATTCCCGCGAGATGGCAAAAAAATCATATTGACAGGAATTGGAGTGTCTCTCGACAGCAATGGTTCGTATTTGGCTGATGCCGATTTTACTGAACCAGTTGATTGGCCAGTGCATGCTTCGGTCCGCGTGCTGGCTTCGTTAACTAAACTTGAAGAAGTATTGGTATCACTTTCTGCTGTGTGGTGGGATGATGATGGTCATCCGACAGTGTGGCTCGTTACAGAAGAAAACAGAATTCGTCCTCAAGAAGTTAAAACTGGTAGAACACTTGGGGACAAAATTGAGATTCTGGAGGGATTAGTTCAGGGAAGTCGTATTGTATCCTATGCGACAAGGGATCTTAAGGTAGGAACGCAACTTGATCAGCTTTTTTCTACGATTAATACCACAGAAGAACAACAGGGTGATGGTCATGGTCATGCACATGACGAATAAGACACACATATATGTTCAATAAAATCATAAAATGGTCTCTAAGAAATAGAGCAATTGTTCTTGCTATGGCTGGTATGATTACCATTCTTGGTGTTGTTAGTTTATCAACCATGAAAGTGGACGTACTTCCAGACATCAATAAACCTACCGTAGCTGTATTTGCTGAAGCCGAAGGATTGGCGCCCGAAGAAGTGGAGCGTTTAGTGCTTACTCCGCTTGAATCTGCTGTTTCAGGAGCTCCTGGCGTGGAACGTGTGAGAGGAACTGCTTCATTCGGATTGGCAATTGTCAATGCTGAATTTAGTTGGGGAAGTGATATTTTTCGTAACCGACAAATTATTCAAGAACGTATTTCACGTTTACAACTTCCTGAAGGTGTTAAGCCAGTACTGGGACCAGTTGGCTCTATTATGGGTGAGATAATGTGGGCGGGACTCACATCAGATGATGGTAAAGTAGACGGAATGCAACTTCGCACACTCGCTGATTGGACAATTAGACCGGCATTATTGCGTGTCAAAGGAGTTTCTGATGTCATTGTACTTGGCGGAGATGTACGAGAATGGCAGATACATATGAATGCCGAGCAGATGCGTCGGTATGGTTTACACATAGAAGATATTTCCGACCATATTGGTTCAGCTCTTAACAATAAAAGCGGCGGATTGCTTGTGCAGGGAGGCAAAGAATATCCTTTACGAATACTTGTCGCTCCGAGTGATATTGCTGACTTGCTAGATATAGCAGTTGGAACGTTTGAAGGAAGGCCAATCAGGTTAGCGGATGTTGCGCTTGTGCAGGAAGGAGCAAGTCCTGTTCGTGGAAGCGCAACTATTGACGGCAAGCCCGGTGTTATCTTGCGTGTTGCCAAACAGCCGGAAGCAGAAACATTAAAAGTCACCGAAGCAGTAGATATTGCTCTGCAGTCCTTGAATGCCAGCTTGCCACAAGGCGTGGAACTAAAAAATGATCTGTTTCGTCAAGAATGGTTCATTGATGCTGGGCTAAGTAATGTACTTCAAGCGTTGCGCGATGGAACAATATTAGTCATCATCATTCTTATTTTATTTTTGATGAATACAAGAATTACGTTTATCACGCTGACTGCAATTCCACTTAGCATCATTGTAACTATCATCGTATTTCGCTTTTTTGGTTTTTCAGTAAATGTGATGACTCTTGGAGGACTTGCTGTTGCGATTGGTGAATTAGTGGATGACGCAATTGTAGGTGTTGAGAATGTTGCACGAAGACTTAGGGAATGGAGGGAAGGTGGATTTCATGGATCTGGGAGTGAAATCGTATATAATGCATCAAGTGAGGTGAGAAATTCCATTGTGTATGCGACTGTTTTGGTTGCCGTTGTGTTTCTACCACTTTTCTTTATTCCTGGTGTGGAGGGTAGATTGCTTTCGTCTCTCGGAGCTGCGTATTTGATTTCTCTTATCGCTTCAATGATAGTTTCTCTCACGGTAATTCCAGTATTAGCCGCATTATTATTGGTGAAAGTAAAAAATCCACAAAAGGGACATGAGGAAGAAACACGATTGGTACAAGTGATTAAGCGAAAGATTGGCCCCTTGATTCTGTGGAGTATTCATAACGTGAAAATTGTGCTGGCCGGAACTATGGCAACCATGCTCATTGCTGGAATTCTTTATTTCTTGGCAGGAAAGGAAGGAATACCGCCATTCAACGAAGGTTCGGCAACAATTTCTGTGGTCTTGCCTGTTGGAACTGATTTGAGCACATCCAATCAGTTTGCTTCCAATGTAGAAAACGCAATGCGGAGCGTAAAGGGAGTCAGAAGAGTTAGTCATATCACAGGACGTGCTGGTGCTGATCCTCATGATAGTGGTGCAAATTCAAGTGAGATTCAAGTTGTTTTTGAGCCGGGTTTAGAAAAAGAATCAGAACAACTGTTTAAAGAGTTGCAAAAAGTGCTTGATACATTTGCTGGAGCTGATTATGGTTTGGGACAACCCATTACACACCGAGTTGAAGAATTGTTATCAGGCGTTCGCGCGCCGATTGTTATGAAAGTGTTTGGTGATGATTTAGTAGAGTTGCGACAAACTGCGGAAGACATTCAAGCGGAGCTCGCACAACAGCCTGGTGTGAAAAATCCTCAAGTACAAAAGGAAGTGATGATTGCGGAATTTCGCATTTATCCTGACCGAAACAGATTAGCGGAATACGGAGTATCTAGTGGCGAAGTGGCGCAAGAGTTAGAACAGGGATTACTCGGTGAGCGGATTGGTCAGGTTCAGCAAGGATCCGCGCGAATTGATGTTGTCGCTCGTTATGATTTGACATCGCGAGGTAATTCGGACGCTCTCCGTGATTTATCATTGCCATTTATAGGAGCGGAATCTTTGGGAAGTGCGGCAGATATCAGTCTTAATGCTGGGCGTAATCGTTTTAGTCATGAAGGTGGGAAGCGTATTCTGGTGGTGAGCGCTAACTACCAGGGATCGGATATTGTTGGAGCTGTTGAGAGAGTAAAAACCGCTATGAGTTTGAAGAAGTTGCCAACAGGACAAACAATATCATATGAAGGAACGTATAAAAGTCAAAAGGAAAACAGCAGAAGGCTCACCATCCTTTTTGGATTAGGAATGCTGTTGATTTTCGGCATTTTATATAAAGCATTCAGGTCCACTCCTTTGGTGCTCCAAATAATGCTAAACATTCCTACTGTATTTATTGGTGGTATTATCGGAGTATGGCTTACAGGTGGTGTAATTAATCTAGCTCATTTAGTTGGATTCATATCGCTTGCAGGTATTGTTTCAAGAAACGGAATTATGTTGCTTGGTAGATGTTTGCAGCTGGTCAGAAATGAACAACAATCGTTTAGTCCGGAAACTATCTTACGCGCAACATTGGATAGGGTTGTTCCAGTTCTCATGACGTCTCTCGTTACTGCATTGGCATTAATTCCTCTTATGCTTGCAGGTGGCGAGCCGGGTAAAGAATTATTGCACCCATTAGCCGTTGTTATATTCGGCGGTCTCGTATCATCCACAGCAATTTCGTTATTTTTGACGCCGGCAGTTTTCTATCGATTTGGTAAGAAAGCCGCCATGCAGTCAAACGTAGATACTAGTGGTTTCTAAAAGATATCCACTGACTCGTAGTTGACACTATACCCCCCAGGGGGTATAGTGTCCTATGTATGAAATACATGGAAGAAAAAAGTAAGAGTCGGATTATCAGACGACTTAAACTGCTAGAGGGTCAAATTCGTGGTCTCCAAAAAATGGTTGATAATGATACCTATTGTATTGATGTTATCACCCAGACATCTGCAGTTAAACAAGGATTGTCAAATGTTGAAGATTTACTTCTTGAAAATCATTTGAGTGGTTGTATTCTCAATCAGGTGAAATCAGGACAAACAGCCAAAGCAAAGGACGAAATATTAAAGGTTTATAAACTTAAGAGAAAATAATATGCACACAGAAACCTACAGAGTTAAAGGAATGCACTGCGCTTCGTGTTCCTCAATTATTGAAAAAACGTTTAAAAAAATTCCTGGTGTGCAATCAGCTGAAGTAAACTATGGCACGGAAAAAGCAAAAGTGTCGTTTGATCCATCAAAAATAAATCCTCATGAACTCTCCAAACATATTGAACCGCTTGGTTATTCACTTGAAATTGCTCCTATCGCAGAAGAAGGGGAGATGTCCCTCAATGATCATGCACAGCATCTTGGTATGCAGCAGTCAAAACAAGAAAAACTTGCTGAAGTTGCGCATATGCGAAATCAGGTACTGACGTCTATTCCACTCGTTGTTACGAGTATTGTTGTTATGGGATGGGATATTTTTGCTCAATTCGGAATCGTTTCCGAAATGTCTATGGTAGTATCAGAATTTGTCCATCATCTTCTGCCGATTTTTGCGACGTATGTACTTTTTGTTGTTGGTAAACCGTATCTTTTGGGTTTTTATCGGTTTTTACGTTATGGAAAAGCCAATATGGATACACTCATCGGGATTGGAACATCCGTTGCATTTGTGTATAGCTTTATAGTTACTGCGTTTTCAGAATCGCTTCGTCAGTTCATAAACGTTGAACATACATATTATGATGTTACTATTGTAGTCATTGTCTTTATCACGCTTGGCAAATATCTTGAAGCAAAAGCAAAAATAAAAACTGGTGATGCAATAGAGAAATTACTTAATCTCCAAGCGAAAACTGCGCTTGTCATAAGGAACGGCAAGGAGCAGGAAATTTCAATCAATCAAGTTGTTCATCACGACAGTATTGTAGTTAAGCCGGGCGCGCGTATTCCTGTTGATGGTATCATAGAAAACGGTTCATCATTTGTTGATGAGTCAATGGTAACTGGTGAGTCAATGCCGATTGAGAAACAGGTGGGAGATACAGTTGTCGCGGGAACCATTAACACAACAGGTTTTTTTGTATTTAAGGCAACGAAGATTGGTTCAGAAACATTGCTTGCCCACATCATCACTATGGTTGAAAACGCACAGGGAAGTCGCGCTCCAATTCAAGCATTAGCTGATAAGATTTCGTCTGTGTTTGTGCCTATCGTCATAGTGCTCGCGTTTCTTGCGCTTGCGATATGGCTTTTTGTAGGCACGTCGCAACTTGGATTCCCGCTCGCGCTCTCGTATGGACTTACTTCATTTGTGGGGATTTTAGTGATTGCGTGTCCGTGCGCGCTTGGACTTGCAACACCGACAGCAATTATTGTTGGTGTTGGTAAGGGAGCAAAAGAAGGGATTCTCATCAAAGACGCCGCGACACTTCAGAAACTTCATACGGTGGATACTGTGGTAGTTGATAAAACTGGAACTATTACGTATGGTAAACCAGAATTAGTTGGCATAGAGAATATGTCCACGCTATCAGATGAACAAATAATTTCCCTTCTTGCAACACTTGAAGCTAAATCTGAACATCCCATCGCTCATGCTATTTTGAACTATGCGGAAAAAAACCACATCTCACTTGAGATGGCAGATCATTTTGAAGTTATCAAAGGTAAAGGAGTCAAAGCAACAATAATGAATAAGGAATACTTTGCAGGCAATACAAAACTCATATCTGACCTCAAACTATCTTTTGACGCAACAAACCTTGAATCAGGTACACTGCAGGGAAAAACTCCTGTAATTCTAGCTTCTCGCGATGCGGTTATTGGTGTAATTATGGTGGCTGATGCGATTAAAAAAGAGGCAATTCAGGCAGTAAAAAATCTCCACAATCTAGGGATCCGTGTGATTATGCTTACTGGTGATCACGCGCATACAGCGAGCGCTATAGCTCGCGAAGTGGGAATTGATGAGGTGGTTGCTGAAGTGCTTCCCGAGGATAAATTGAACAACATCAAAAAACTACAACAACAAGGTCGGATTGTCGCTATGGCTGGAGATGGAATCAACGACGCTCCAGCTCTTGCGCAAGCTGATGTCGGTATTGCTATGGGAACTGGCACAGATGTGGCGATTGAGACAGCGGGAATTACTCTTTTGCAGGGAGATATTTCAAAATTAGTGAAAGCTGTACGACTATCTAGAATCGTGATGCGTGGTATCAAACAAAATCTTTTTTGGGCATTTATTTACAACGTCGTTGGCATTCCACTCGCAGGAGGATTATTTTATCCTGTCTTTGGTGTTGTATTGAGCCCTGTGTTTGCGGGACTCGCGATGGCATTCTCAAGCGTTTCCGTCGTTCTTAATTCATTACGTCTCAAAGCTAAAAAAATATAACGTTCACTGTTGAAATCATTTTATGCGTATAGGGTGGTAGAAGTTGCTGATAATTTTGATAAGACAACTTCAGAACATATGGCAAGGGATTTAGGAATTTTGGAGATGGGGACATACAGTATGTATTATGTTGAGGTATGAGTTTTATTGAGAAAAATAAATGGTGAATCAGCTCGTTTCTCGTGCATACTGACGTGTACAACTCAACGACACATTCGCTCTTAATTATATTGCGGATTAAACATCAAAGATTAATTCAACGATGAGCACAACCTGCAAAACAGCATGGCCGACGCGTACCATCCATAAGTTCTCTACACGCCCTCTCAATCCGACGATTTCTCGTTTCTAATTGTTTGGCAGAAATAATCCAGCAAATCCATTCGTTACGCGCGAGTGGCGTAATATCCTCCCACGCGTTTCGCGCGATTTTGTTAGAAGTTAGGGATTTTTGTAAATCTTTAGGTATGTTATGTACCACACCTCCAGCTATTTTTTTAGTCATACTCTTTATACGGATTATACGGAAATTTTTTTCATCGTGCTATATTTTCCAATGTGAAGTTATCATGATAATGTTTTCCGAAGTCTGCATAGAATTTTTGCAAAATTTATAATTTTATCTAAAAATAATCCATGATAGCAACCAAAGAAAAAACTAGAGTCCTGCAATTATTATTGTCGTATATCCTAATTTACCAAATTTTTTCCTGTAAAGGCATTGTATAGAAAGTAGGATTTCTACCATCGCCAGTGTGTACGTGTTAAAAATAGACCAGTAAATTTTAAAAGCTGAAAATTGATTTTCTACAAAAATCATAGAGTGGCCTTCTTTTATCAGAGTAGAAGAAAGAACATTATGAACGCCGAGGTCCTGAAGCGAATCACGTAAATAGTGAACAAGGGCGAATAAGATGAGACTGCATAACCATATTTTTTGTGATTTGTTCATAAGTTCAAACTTGCTAATTTGGCGGTGTCTGTTTGAAAATATCCGAACGGAACTGGCTGGGCTCGGGGGGCGGAATTCCCCTCACACCCCCCTTCCTCCCGCCTCGCCTTGAACCGGAGCGGAAAGGACGATTTCAAGTTTTTCTTTGGCGGCAAATTCTTCATGAAAGCACGAGTATTAGTACTGGCAGAAAAATAACTCCTATCAGAATCGAAAACGAAACTAGGTTTGCTGCAAACTCTTTGTCCAGCTTTTCTAGGGAAGAAAAAGTCAAAGTATTATATCCAACCGGTGCAGCAGCTCCAATCAAAACTATTAGCCTGTTTAGTCCCTCCAAACCAAAAAGCTGAACGACGATAAAACCAACGGCCAAGCCGCCAACCATTCTGATGAAAGTGGCGACAAAAATTGGAGTGACACTAACCAACTTGGGACTAAAGTAAACACCTAAAGCTAGCATAATAAGCGGAATTGTAAGTCCGCCAACAAGTTGTAAAAAAGTATTTGCGAGTAATGGAATCGAAGTATTCGTTAAATTTATAATAATGCCTATAAACAATGCCCAGATCGGCGGTGACACGAGAATTTTTTTCGCCATCGCTTTTTGACTGCTGTTATTTACGCCGTATTTACACGCAAGGAAATAGACAAAAGTAAAAGTAAGCAATCCGTTACCAAAATCAAATAATGAAACCCTTGCGAGCCCCTCTTCACCGTACGCGGCAATGAAAAACGGCAACGCGAATCCAATGTTCATTATTGTCGCGCCCACAAGGAATGCTCCAAAAGTCGGTGTTGGAAGTTTGAGTAACTTGCCGACCAAAAAAGCAACGCCTGAAATTGTAAAAATCACCAATGCAGCTGAAATCGGTAAAAAGACAAAATCTACCTGTAAATCTATTTTTGCAAGCGACAAAATAATGAGCGCAGGCAGAGCAATATAAAAAACTAATTTGAGAAATAAATCGCCGTCTTCTTTCTTAAGGATATTGAGGCGTTTCAGAACATAACCCAAAAGCAGAATTAGGATTACAGGAATTATTTTAAGAAAAATGTCACTCATAAAATTATTTCAATAAGTCCTCAACGGAAACACCGAGCACTTTGGCAATCTTGGCGACCATTTGAACGGATGTTTCTGTACAAAATCGCCCCCGATCTTGGCGAGAGTAGAATATTTAAGCTCGGCTTTTCGCGTCAAGTCATCTTGGCTCAAATCTCGCTTCTGGCCTTCATAAAGTTCGAGCCGATATTTTTTCAAGTTCTTTGACAGTTTTTCAATCCGAAAAAATCGCTTCTGCGAACTGTCGGATGGGCGATTTAAGGGGAATTCCACCAGCCCTACAAAATTTTGGAGGTGTTTGTTAGTCAAAGTTCGAAACTATTTCGAGCAAAATCCAAACGATTAAAGCGGACGAGGCATGGCAAATTTGTCAGGGGAATGGATTCGCCCTGCCGTGGCTGATTTCACGCCCGCAAGAGGTGTCTGGAGAGAAATTCGGTCGGGTTTCGGACTGGGGGTTTTCGGAAATTTGGCGGCTCATTATTCAGTCCAAGACTCGATTAATGAAACTCGTTTTGCCACACAATCAATTTCTGCTTTTATTCCAAGTGGCAAAACGAGTTGTGGATCGGTGTGTCCGACATCAAAATTCGCAATGATTGGCAGGTATGGTTTATTAAATTCCTTTGCAACAATGGAAATTATTTTCTCCTCTAACTCTTTCTTTTCGTCATCGGAATAATCTCTTGCACGAGAGAAAATAAATCCGTTTATCTGTTCAAAAACGCCGAGCATTCCATAATTTCTCAAAACATGGTCAATGTAATTGATTGAGGGTTTTTCTTCGGAAGTTTCAAGGAAAAATATCTTTCCTTTCCAAAAATCTTGCGACGGCCAAAAATCAGTCGCCTTCATCATTTCCAAAACTTCTATGCAACCGCCAAACAATTCTCCTTGCACTTTGGAATTTCCTTGAAGCCAGTGCCAACCATCATCTGTCTTTATTGGTTTTGTTTTTCCAACATTTTCTTTATCTGACCAGTCAAGATAGCCGTCGCAATATTTTCCGTATGGTTTGTATTCATAGTTTTCTTTCGGCTCAAAAAGAATTTTGTGGACATGAGATTTAAAACTTTCTGGCAAATTTTCCATTTGCGAAAACCCAGCCATAACTGATGGGCCATAAAAACTTACTAATCCCTGCAAATTTGCAAATACATGAAGCGTTTAAGTATCAGAATAACCCATCAATATTTTAGAATTTTTGGCAACTATATCTTTATCAACAAAAGGCAAAATTCGTACAGAATCATCTCCGCCGATTGAGGCGAAAATGGCTTTAACTTCTGGGTCAGCGAAAGCGTCGTTAA
>CAYVCS010000121.1:0-24405 GCA_964450455.1 uncultured Gammaproteobacteria bacterium
ACTTTCACAGCAAAAAGTTTTTTTACAGGAGAGATGGCAATCGATGGAGTTGTTTGTCGCTATGGCTACGAAAAATAACAACCCACCACCCCAGAAAAAAAACCGGAAACCGCGATCGCCAATCGCATTACTGAAAAAAAAGGGTAACTTTGGAACTTGGTTCGTTTGAAGGTGTATATCATACAAAGCGGAGAAATTGCTATTTTTTTTTGGAGGAATATGATAAACTATCCATAGATGTGATACATAAAAATATTTAATTATTTTTTATATGTTCGGAGAAAAAAAGTTTTAATCGCAACCGTCGTCTGAACAAGAATGAGATGAATAATGTGTCCATATTCAATTTTATTAAATAATTTTTATGTTATGATGCACACGGCGATGTTTGGAGCGGGGTGTTTTTGGGGAGTTGAGGAAGCGTTTAGAATTTTAGAGGGAGTCGCGAGTACTGAAGTGGGATTTTCTGGTGGAACTAGTGAGAATCCGACGTATGAAGAAGTATGCTCATTTGACACACATCACGCCGAAGTTGTTCGTGTTATATTTGATGATGAAAAAATCTCATACACAGAATTGCTTGAAGTATTCTGGAAAAATCATAATCCAACACAAAAAAATAGACAAGGACCTGATGTCGGAAGTCAGTATCGTTCGGTGGTATTTTATTATGATGAACAACAAAAAAATGATGCGGAACGATCTAAACAAGCGTTAGAACAATCAAAAAAATATAGCGCTCCGATTGCAACGGTTATAGAACAAGCGGGAATGTTTTATAAAGCAGAGGAGTATCATCAGCAGTATTTAGCAAAACGCGGAAAAAAAGGATGTCGGATATAGGCGGATTGTAGATTGATGATTTTAGATTTTAGATTTGTGACCACGTAAATCTAAAATCTAAAATTTAAAATCAACAATCGCCCCGCGTCAATCTAAAATCTAAAATCATCAATCTAAAATCCTGTGCTTGATAAAAGAGTGCCTATGTGTGTACACTGATGCGTATATGAATACTCAAGAAAATCCTCAAGAAATTCCTCTCGCAATCGCGATGCCATGGCAAAAACGGGCGTTTGATCTTGTGGTAACAAGTTTGATAGTGATTGTCGCGTCTCCGATATATCTTGGTATTGTTGTGGCAATGTTGATTGAGCAACTATTCTGTAAACGCGCGCGTGGGCCACTGATGTATGGCGAAATACGAATTTCGCAGGGAAAAGAATTTCAATTTTGGAAATTTAGAACGTTTACTGTTGATGCGCTCAACGAGATTATAAAAAAACATGGATTTGTCCATACGAAATTATTAGAACACAAAGAAACACAAACCTATATCGGACGATTGTTAACATTATTTTATCTTGATGAATTACCACAGTTGTATAATGTATTGAAAGGTGATTTGTCGCTTGTTGGACCTCGGCCAATAAATCTTGAAGTGTATCTTTCGTTTCAAATGCAAAATATATATTCCAAAGATATTATAAAAGCAGGCATTACAGGATATTATCAATGCAATAAACGTCAGCATGTGCGAACTGATGTTGATATGGATACAGAATATATTTCGTATTATTCTAAACCGGTTTGGGAATTATTGGTGTTTGATGTTAAAATAATTTATTGGACTATTCGGTTTATGTTGAAGGGTGAAGGGCTTTAGTGTATACTTACGTTATAGTTTTCAATACTTATTTCAACTCGCTCAATTTCAATGTATTCTATATAATATTTTGTAGTATGAATAAAGGTTTTGTTTTTGCAACAGCGCTGATGTTGCTTGGAGTTGGCTGTGGTAATGTACCACAAAAACCATCAACTGATGTCGCAAAAGAAGTGGATGGTCAAGCAGAGATGACGCCGCTAATTACTAAACAATCTAACGATATGCAACAAGTAGTGATGACGACGAGTAAGGGAGAGATTACGATTGAGTTGTTTGGCGAAACATCGCCTCGCACCGTAGAAAATTTTGTAAAACTCGCGTCAAGTGGATTTTATAATGGAACGCGATTTCATAGAGTTATTCGCGATTTTATGATTCAAGGCGGAGATCCGCTTTCACAGGATGTGTCAAAAAAGAATACGTGGGGAACCGGTGGGCCGGGATATCAATTTAAGGACGAATTTAATTCGGAAAAATTAGTTAAGGGTTCTCTTGCGATGGCAAATTCTGGTCCGAACACAAATGGTTCACAATTTTTTATCGTTACCGCAGATGCAACATCGTGGTTGGACGGAAAACATACGAATTTTGGACGAGTCGTTAAAGGAATGGACGTTGTTGAAGCAATTGAAAAAAGCGCGACTGATAACAGTGATAAGCCAATAACCGATATATTGATTCAATCCATAACTCTATTGAAATGAAAAACATTTTGATAATCGTAGGAATATGTTTGCTAGTTCTAATTGGCGCATGGTTACTTGTGCCGATTTTTAGGGATGTGAGAATTGATGAACGTGATGTTGAATCCATGCGAAGTGAGAAAGAAATTTTACCACAAGCTCATTCCGACACCGTTTTGAATAATTCTGTTACTCTCAACACTATTGCAAGCGGCAAATTTGTTTCTGTAGCGCATGTTGGCGAAGGTATGGCGTTTTTTAAATTACTTGGAACCGACCAAATTGTGCGACTTCAAGATTTAGCAATCAGTAATGGTCCTGATTTACGCGTCGTACTATCCAAAAATGCTGATGTAACATCATCTTCAGATTTAGGTGAGTATGTTGATATAGGTCCTTTGAAAGGAAATCAAGGAAATCAGAATTATACTGTTCCGAAAGAAATCAATTTGAACGATTATCATTCTGTGGTCATTTATTGTCGCGCATTTCGTGTGGTTTTCAATGTTGCAACACTGAATTCATCACTCAATACTGTTCAAAAATAGGTTACGTACGGATGTCTTCAAAGCTAACTTTCTAGACATTAGGAACTAGCTTCTTAGCTTATTAGGAAACGGCTACGTCAATGTCCTAATAAGCTAACAAGCTAATATCTAAAAAGCTAGAATATGAAGCATATCGTTATTTTAGGAGGAGGTTTTGGTGGTCTTGAATGTTACAAACGTTTAACTGATTTTTGTCGTGATGATATTCGTATTACACTTATCAATCGCAATAATTATTCTCTTTTTACACCAATGTTGCATGAAGTTGCTACCGGTTCTGTTTCGCGATCGCACATTGTTCAACCGTTGCGAGAAGTTATTTCGTGTTGTCATAATCGTTTTATTGAGCAAGAAATAAGTTCAGTTGATATAGAAAAAAAAGTTGTACATACGACATCGTTGCAAATTGCGTACGATTATTTGGTTGTCGCATTAGGAAGTTCGGCGAATTTTTTTGGTGTTAAAGGCGCTAAGGAACATTCATTTGCATTGAAAACAATGCATGACGCAGTCGGATTGCGAAATCATATTTTACATCAATATGAACAGGCGGCAGTGTCTATAGACACACATGAACGCGACGAGCGATTATCATTTGTTATTGTTGGTGGAGGATTGACAGGGGTTGAAATGGCAGGACAACTTGCTGACTTTATTATTGATATGCGTGAACTATATCCAGAAATTAAAAAGAGAATTCCTGAAATCGTTCTTGTTCATGCTGGTGAAAGATTGCTTCCCACACTTTCTTCACGATCGTCTAGAATTGCACGACATATTTTAGAAAATAAAAAAGTTGTGTGTGTAGTAAATAAACAAGTACAACAAGTGTATCAGGATCATGTTGTGTTAAGTGATGGTGTGGAAATCAAAACTCGAACAACTATTTGGGCGTCAGGTGTGCAATCATCATTATCTTCAATTTTTCCAAAAAGTGTTTTGAATGAACGAGGATTATTGAACGTTGAAAATGATTTGAAAATGGTACATTCAAAACATATTTTTGGAGTTGGAGATGTAATTTCGTGTAATAGGGAATTTCATCCACCGATGACGGCACAATCTGCGACGCAGGCGGGACGATTGGTCGCGGAAAACATTCTTGCGACGATTGATGGGCGCGATACCGCTCGTTTTGAATTTAAAAGTCGCGGTGAGTTGGTTCCGATTGGTGAGTGGAATGGAGTTGCTGAAATAGGATGGTTGAAATTTCATGGAAAAACTGCGTGGTGGTTGCGACGAACGGTTTTTTTACAGCGTTTATGGAGTTTTACTAATCGTTTAAAAGTCGTGTCTGATTGGACATTGAATATTTTTAGACCGCGAGATACAAGTGAGCTTTAATAATTTTAGATTGTTGATTATTGAAAACTCACGTTAAAGATTCTGTAGTATAGATATTAAACGAAATATGTTTTTTAGGAGGAAACAACAAAATTCGGAGGAGCACATAAAAAAAGGAGTGTGTCATGTTGTTTCTGTTGATATGGGATATGGACATGAACGTCCTGCAAGCGCGCTTATTGATCTTGCCTATAATCATGAAGTTCATGTGGCGAATAATTATCGTGGAATTCCCAAAGAAGATAAGCAGATGTGGAAACAGGGGAGAGAATTATATGAAACGATTTCGCGATTAAAACCAGTTCCGATTATTGGACATTATATATTTGAAGCAATGGATAGAATGCAACAGATTGAGCCGTTTTATCCTCGTCGTGATCTCTCTGAACCAACATTTCAATTGAAACAGCAGTATCGGTTTTTGGAAAAAGGTTTGGGAAAGCATTTGATTAAAAAATTAGCCGAGCATCCATTGCCACTCATTTGTACATTTCCACTTCCCGCATTTGCCGCTGAACTCAACGACTATCCGAATGATATTTATCTTGTCGCGACTGATACGGATATTTCCCGAGCGTGGGTTCCGCTTGATGGATTGCGATCGCGCATAAAATATTTTGCTCCAACAGGGAGAGTGGTTGAAAGACTTCAGCTGTATGGGATTCGCAGAGAAAATATTTATTTGACGGGATTTCCGTTTGCTAAATCGTTAATTGGTGGAATAGACTCATCAGTGATAAAAAAAGATTTAGGTCAACGTTTGTGCAATCTTGACCCTCATGGACATTTTTATAAAAAATATTACAAGACATTGGAACTATATTTTGGTGTTGATTTTTGTAAACGAAAAAAACCTCGTCCGTTTACGGTAGCGTTTGCGATTGGTGGTGCTGGGGCGCAGAAAACATTGGGAATTGACATAGCAAAAAGTTTGTCGCGCAAAATTGCGTTGGGAAAAGTGCGATTATTGTTGGTTGCCGGAGCTCGTCGCGACGTCGCATCATATTTTAAAACAGAAATAAAAAAATTAGGAATGGAACATCAGCTGGGAAAAAATCTTGAAATTGTGTATATGCCCACACGATCGGAATATTTTCAGGGATTTAATGATATGTTACATTCGGTTGATATTTTGTGGACTAAGCCATCAGAACTATCTTTTTTTACGGGATTAGGAATTCCAATTATTATCGCTCCATCCGTTGGTTCACAAGAAGAATATAATCGTTTGTGGTTACAACAAGTAGGTGGTGGAGTTGCGCAACATGAAGCGCAATATACTGATGAATGGTTATTTGATTGGTTGCATGCAGGAGCGTTTGCGAGAATGGCATGGAATGGATTTACTGATGCGCCAAAACATGGAATATATCGTATTGAAGATATTATGCTTGGACGCCAATCTGATTTACCTGAACATCCGTTGATTGTTTAATGTGAGGTCGTGATGTTGTATCATTCACACCAATTTTCTTTAGAATTGCGAGCGGTATTTTTCTCCACAAACCGACTATTCCAAATTCGCTTGTTTTATTGGGCAATGTAGAGTATACTGTGGACAAATGGTCGAGAAACATTGGTTATTTTGAGTGAGCGTTATATAAATTAGGTCGTAATAATTATTTAATTTAGCAATTTTATGGCTAAAATGACAAAATCGCAGTTTCAGCAAGCACTTGCTGAACTGTCAAATTGTAGCAAAAAAGAAGCAGGAGAAACGTGGGATAAGTTTGTGGGATTAGTTTTAGACGCTGTGTCTAAAGATGGCGAGATGGTTCTTCCAGGACTTGGAAAATTGGTTAAAGTAAAACGTGCAGCGCGCGAGGGTCGTAACCCAGCAACTGGAGCGTCAATGCACATTCCTGCAAAGACCGTTGTAAAATTTCGTGTTGCAAAATCTGCAAAAGAAGCAGTGATGTAATAGTTAAAAAAAATATAGGTTCACAAAGGGGCAGACACGCGTCTGTCCTTTTGTTGTAGTTTGAAGACGAGGTTGAAGATAAAAATGTCAGACACAAAACATACACCATGTTGGGCGAATACATGGGGCGAATACTTGGATTCGCCCCTACATTTCTATGGAACATATTGCACATGTATGAAGACAGGTGTCTGACGCCTATCATACATGTGGGGCGAATACATGGATTCGCCCCTACTGTGCTATACTAATAGACCATGAACTCATGGTAGAATTCTTAAACTGTAATACCGTCGACAATGAGGATGGCAATGTAAAGGGTTAGACAACGTGACAAAATGCATATCATGTTTTATACGATATAGATATTACTTGTTGTGAGTTACTTATGAAAAAATCAAATTCTATAGTTCTTTTTAATCAAAAGCACGTTCGTCGTTTTTATGATAAGAAAAAAGAAACTTGGTATTTTTCTATTATTGATGTTATTGAAGTTTTAACTGACGCGAGTATCCCTAGGCGGTATTGGAGCGATTTGAAAAGCAAGCTTAAAAATGAAGGCAGTGAAGTGTACGAAAAAATCGTACAGTTGAAAATGGTCGCCTCTGACGGAAAGAAAAGAGAAACAGACTCTTTTGCCACTGAAGACCTACTTCGCGTAGTGCAATCAATCCCTTCTCCAAAAGCAGAACCTTTTAAATTATGGCTTGCAAAGGTTGGATATGAACGGATTGAAGAAACAGAAGATCCTGAAATTGCCTTTGATAGAGCGATGAAAACATATGTACTCAAGGGGTATTCAAGAGAATGGATAAATCAACGATTAAAAAGTATTGAAGTACGCAAAGAATTAACCGATGAATGGCATGAGCGGGAAATGAAAGAAGGAATAGAATATGCGATATTAACAGATGAGATTACGAAAGCATGGGCAGATAGAAGCGTGAGAGATTATAAAAAGTTTAAGGGACTGAATAAGGAAAATTTGAGAGATAATATGACTAATCTCGAATTGGTATTGAGTATGTTGGCGGAAGCATCAACGACAGAAATATCTAAAAAGAGGAAGCCTCAAGGGCTGGAAAACAATAAGCAAATTGCCAGAGCAGGAGGATTTGCCGCGAAAAAGGCAAGGATTGAAATAGAAAAACAAACGGGCGAAAATGTGGTAACTGCTAGAAATGCAAAAATTTTAAAGGGTAAACAAAATTCTTCCTTACCTAATAAAAGTAGGTGATAAGTGTCTGACACCTGTCATACATGCTGGGCGAATACATGGGCGTCATGTGGGGCGAATACATGGATTCGCCCCTACGAACATATTGCGAATACGTGGATTCGCCGCCATCAATTAATTGTGGTATACTGGTATGGACGTCCATCAACGAATTTCATGGGGAATATCACAACAATTAGTAAATTACATATTGTGCGAAATATTGTCTGCACGATTCTTTTGATCGTTGCGGGTGGACTTTTGTATTTTTTTAAAGGGACGCCAACGCCTGCTCCAAAAATTGTATGGGGAGTCACGTTTAGTAAACCATATGCAACATATTTAGGATTAGATTGGAAAGCTACATATCTGTCTATTCTCAAGGATTTACACGTGAAGAATATTCGTATCGCAATTCCATGGAATGATGTTGAGACAACAGAAGGCAATTATGCATTTGATGACTATGTGTTCATGGTGAAGGAGGCGAGGAAATATAATGTAAGTGTAATACCGGTTTTAGGTGAGCGTGTTCCTCGTTGGCCCGAATGCCATACGCCAGAATGGGCACGAGATATTTCAAATGCATCGCGCGAAAAAGCTATTTTAAAACTTATAGAATATGAAGTAGGCGCATTGAAGAAGTTTGATAATATTGAACTATGGCAAATAGAGAATGAACCATTCGTAAAATTTTTCGGAAATTGTCCAAAATTCAGAGAAGATTTTCTTGAACGTGAAATCGCGGTCGTAAAACATATTGATGGTCGAGGAATTATGATTACTGATTCTGGGGAATTAGGATTATGGTCAAACGCGGCGAAACACGCTGATGTGTTAGGAGTTACGATGTATAGATGGGTTTTTAATACGTGGTTTAATTATGTTAAATATCCCTTTCCACCTATGTTGTACGCGCGTAAAGCACAACTTGTGAAACACAAGGGAAAGGGAATTCGCGTGGTAGGTTCAGAACTACAAATGGAACCATGGTTGAGAGGAACATCAATCTTTGATACGCCGCTTTCAGAACAAAACATAACTATGAACATTGAACAGTTTCGGGAAAATATTGCGTTCGCTCGCGCGACAGGATTTGATGAACATTATTTATGGGGAGTAGAATGGTGGTATTTTATGAAAGAGAAACACAGCGATGCGACATTTTTGAATGAAGCAAAGAAATTATGGTATGTTGAGGAATCATTATGAAATTACATAAACATACATTCAAACATCTCGTTGATTTTGAGTCCATATGTATGATGGTTGGAGCTATTATTGGCGCGGGAGTTCTTGGAATTCCCTATGTCGTAGAACAATCAGGAATTATTGTTGGACTGATTCATATTACTTTTTTAGGAGTTGTCATGTGTTATGTTCATTTGATGGTGGGAGAAATTGCACTACGAACTCGTCAACGTTTGCATATTCCTGGATTGGCGAAAAAATATTTGGGTCCACTTGGTGGAACATTGACGGGTGTACTATTTATTTTTTCTGGATCACTTGCATTGCTTGCGTATACCATTGCGTCAGGACTTGTGTTGTTTCACGTGTTGCCAATTCTAAACTCAACAGTTTGGAGTATTGTTTTTTTTGGTATTTTGTCGCTTGTCGTGTATATCGGATTAAGCGGAGTTAAAATTACACAGCTTTTTTTAGCAGGAATGATGTTTGTGTTATTTGTGACCATGATAGTATTAGGAATGCCCTATATTGTTATGAATAATTTTTCTGCGGGAAGTCCAAATTCATTTTTTTTACCGTTTGGTATCATATTATTTGCGTTAGGTGGGTCGTCGGTAATTCCTGAAATGAAATACTTGTTTCATGCGGCAGGAAGAAAAATAGAGAGAACATTGTTGATTGGAACTGCGATTCCCGCTGTTTTGTATGCGGCTTTCGCTTTTGTTACGGTTGGGGTAACTGGTTCTAGCACGACGAGTGTTGCAACAGTTGGTCTAGGAGAGGTGATTGGATATTCTATGGTTATCGTAGGAAGTGTGTTTGCGCTGTTGGCAATGGGGACAAGTTTCATTAGTATTGGTTTAGCGCTACGACGAGTGTATGAGTGGGACATGCATCTTCCGAAAATTATCGCGTTTGCTATGGCGCTCTTTCCTCCATTTATTATTTTTGTATCAGGCGCGCGAAATTTTATTCAGATATTAGGTTTTGCTGGCACACTAGGTTCAGGATTATTGGGAATACTTATTGTATGTATGTTTTGGAAAGCGCGAAAAAGAGGGAATTGTAAACCGCGTGGGATGTACATTCACTATGGAGGTGTTGTCGGATGTGTGGTGATTCTAACATTTTTGACAGGAATCCTAATAACGCTTGCGAAATTATTTAATATATGAATTTTTTATTTGAATGGTGGAATACGTTTTTATATGTCCCCTTACTCAATGCATTAGTATATTTGTATAATGGAGTCGCGGGAGAAAATATTGTGTGGGCAGTTGTGTGGCTCACGATAGTGTTGCGTATTGTATTGCTTCCACTTTCAGTTATTTCAGAAAAAAATCAAATCAAGTTTGAATCAATGAAAAATTCGTTTGATGAGATTAGCAAAAAGTTTAAAAATGATGCTGAACAGAAAAAAATTGAAATTCGTAAATTACTTAAACGACATAAATTTTCTCCGTGGGCGAAAGTTGTAGTATTGTTGATTCAGATTTTGGTGTTTGTACTTTTGTATCAAGTGTTTTTAGGAGGAGTCAGGGGAAAAATTTCCTCCGCTGTGTTATATGATGCTGTCGCGCTTCCGTATACTATCAATACTGATTTTTATGGATACAATGCGGCAGAACGTAGTTTTACGTGGGCGTTTGCTGTTGCGGTGGTGTTGATTATTGAAATTGTGTGGGAACAGCGAAAAAACAAGGAAAAAATCACCAAAAATCATCTCTATTATATGGTGTTGTTTCCCGGTTCGGTATGTTTTTTCTTATGGCTACTTCCTATGGTGAAATCAGTGTTTGTATTGACGACATTGTTCTTTTCCGCTATGCTAACATGGTTTCTTGGTATGACTAAAAAGAGAAGTTAGTTATTAGCTTCTTAGGAAACTAGCTTGTAGCTTATTAGGATACACCACGTCCTAAAAAGCTAAAAAGCTAATTCCTAAAAAGCTAGAAAAATTATGTCAGATTCAATTGATAAATTAATGTATACATTCGTTGTTGAGGACGTTTTGAAAGGTGTTTTTGTGTATGTTCCTCCGGGATATGTTGCATGTGTATACGATTTAGGTCGTGGTGTTTTGAAACGTGTATATGCTCCGGGATTACATTTGAAAATTCCATTTTGGCAAAAAGCAAAATTATTTAATACGCAAACTCTTGAATATAGCATTTCAAAACATATGGCGCTTGATAATCCGCGAGCGCTTGGAGATGTTCCTATTTCATGTCTTACTTCGGATGATAGACGAATTACGTTTGAAGCAACCGTGTTATTGCGTTTGGATGTTCATCAAATTCCTGCGATTTGGCAATCAATTGGAGAGGATTTTGTTGAGAAAATTGTCCGACCAACAATTCAATCGCGAACAAGAATGATTGCATCGCGATATAGCGCTCAAGAAATAACGCAAACACGACGAGAAGAAGTTGAGGATGAATTGCTTAAAGAGTTAGAGCGTATTTTTTCGCCACGTGGAATTCATGTGGAAAATGTTTTACTTTCAGAAATAACTATTCTAGCTTCTTAGGAATTAGCTTTGGCTCTAGGCATTAGGAACTAGCTTTGGCTCTAGGTTGTAGGAACTAGCTTTTTAGCTTCTTAGGACGTTGGCGTTGGCGTTTCCTAAAAAGCTAAGAAGCTAAATCCTAATGCCTAGCTTAGTTAGCTTCTTAGCTTATTAGGAAACAAACGTTCTCCAAACACCCAAAAACTAAATCTTTGTAATCTAAAATCTAAAATCACCAATCAACAATCCTCAAATTCCCATCCAACGCAAAACGATATTTACTGTTTTGAGTAAAATACGTATATCAAGTAATAGTGAGCGATTTTTTATATAAAATAAATCATATTGAAGTTTGAGCATATTTTCTCCGACAGTCGCATAATAGGGATTATTGATTTGCGCCCAACCAGTTAATCCGGGTTTTACTAAATGTCGTACGGTATAAAACGGAATAACTTCGGCAAAATGTTTGACAAATTCTGGCCGTTCAGGACGCGGGCCAATCAACGCCATATCTCCTTTTAGAATATTCCATAGTTGTGGAAGTTCATCAATGCGTGTTTTACGCATGATACGACCTACACGAGTTACACGAGGATCATTCGTTATTGCAAATTGCGCGCCATCTTTTTCTGCTTCTATCGTCATGGTGCGAAATTTATACATAATAAATTCTTCACCGTTTTTACCGAGACGTTTTTGTCTATAGAGAAGCGGTCCTTTATCTTCAAGACGCACAGCGATTGCAAGAAACGGAAGAAGAATAAGCAAGACCACAAAAAGTGCTAATGCGATAATCACATCAACAATATGTTTAATAGTATCATAGTGTTTTTTCTGTGATTCTTGGAGATTTTCTAAAAACCATGTTTCATTGAGCGCGGTAACAGGAATTCGTCCTAAGATATTTTCATAAAAACTCACAATATCAGTAATTTCAATATACCAAAAAATTGTTTCAAATAATTCGCGTGCTACAATTTCGGAATAAATTGGTTTGGTGGAAACAACGATTGTTGCAATATTTTCTCGTTTTAAAAATGGCTTTAATTCATCAAGTGAAGAAAGCCATGCAATGTTATGTGGAGCGACGAGTGGAGGTTGTTTTTCCAAATCTAGGATTGCAGTAACTTTATAACCGAATTGTGGACGTGCGTCTATGGCATCAATCAGTTCGTATGCTTCACTATCTGCTCCAATAAACAACACTTTTCTACGTAGAGCACGCGACGTGATGATTGAATGAGCAAAAGCTCGCCATAGTAAAAATAAACATCCAAAAATGACTATCGTTAAAATAAGATGCGCGCGTGGTTCAATCCCATTCCAATTCAGAAAATAAAAAAATCCCATCGCGATTAAAAAGCAAAAGACTAATCCTTCTGTGAATGTTTTTATGAATTTTAAGGAATTATGAGTTTTTGAGAGATCATACATGCCATTAATGAACAGTATGATGAGCCATATAAAAAAAATGATACTAAATGGATGCGTATGAGTTACCCATTCTGACCTCGTTGGAATATGTAAATGTCGTAGAGTCAGGGCGGCAAATAAGCTGACATACATAAGTATGCCATCCATGATGAGTAGAATGATTTGCTTCAAATGTGTTCGGGAAAATCTCATACATCGTGTCATTCTAGATAATTGTATAGTAGTGGATTATGCGTTATACTGCAAGCGAGTCTGGTAACTTGTTAAGTTGTTGCTTATGAGGCGCTTATATGAGAGCTATTTTGAGTATTTTTTTCAATTCTAAAAAACGACAGAATTATACAATACTACGTTTCAGCAAACACATAGTCGTATTTGTTTTTGTTGCAAGTTGTATGTTTGTTAATATGTCGTACGTGTTTGCGTTCACACCACATGATCCAGAATATATACGTTCCGCACCATTCATGGAACAAATTGGTGCTCCGCAAGCGTGGGATATAACACTTGGTTCTCGTGACGTGATTGTCGCGGTTCTTGACGCGGGAATTGACACTGACCATGAGGATTTAAAACAGAATATTTGGATTAATGAAGATGAGAGGATGAATGGACTAGACGATGACCGTAATGGCTATATTGATGATTTATTTGGATGGGATTTTGTTTCGCATGATAATGGTGTCGGGCCAGACACGAATGGTTTTTTGAGTACGGGGATTCATCACGGAACTGTTGTTTCAGGAATTATTGGCGCTTCCATTAATAATGACCTTGGTTCAGTAGGAATTTCCCCATTTGTGCGAATTATGCCTGTTAAAGTGATGGATAATTTTGGAAAAGGTGAGGTAGGGGATGTGATTGAAGGAATACGTTATGCAGTGAACAATGGAGCGAACATTATCAATCTGTCGTTTAGTGGTCCTGAATCTTCAGAAGCATTAAAAGAAGCATTGCGATCAGCTCATCGCGCCGGAGTTGTTGTTGTCGTCGCGGCTGGAAATGATAATGATAAAGCAGAATCAGGAAATCTAGATTTTTTTCCAAAATTTCCTGTTTGCACAGATAAAAATGATTCACTAGATGCTGTTGTTGGAGTTGGCGCGGTGAATCGTGATGATATTCTTGCGCCATTTTCAAATTATGGTTCATGTCTTGATTTAGTTGCGCCAGGCGTTTCAATGGTTTCAACGTTGTACCACGAAGCAGGGTCAACATTATTTAATAGTACCTTTGGAGGTTATTTTTCTGGTACATCGCTCGCCGCTCCTTTGGTTTCTGGCTCTGCCGCATTGCTTAAAGCGCTACATCCATTATGGAGTAACACGGATATCATTTCCGCATTATATGTTACGGCTGACGCAATAGATTTTAAAAATCCTTCGTATATTGGAAAATTAGGTCATGGACGACTGAATCTTTCTCGAGCTATGCGAGTTGTATTTGAAGACCAAAAAGTTGTAACTACACCTCAAAGCAATGTTCCTCGTGTAGTAGAGACAACTCCCACAAAAAAATCTGAACCAATACGTTCGGGAACATTAGTTGTTTCTCCTCAATCGCAGGGGCTTGGTGAAGTCCGCATATTTGATGAGCAACAAGGTTTTGTTCGTTCCCTCCAACCATTTGGCTCAATCAACGATGGATTAGTTTTTGCAGTTGATGACCTTGATAATAATGGTTCGCTTGAAATTGTCGCGATACATAATAGAGAAGTGCGTATTGTGAATGAATTTGGAGTGTTGCTCCGAACATTTATGTTACGTTCAGGAAATACCTCTACGCCGTCACTTGCAATCGGAGACATAGAAGGGAATACCGATAAAGAAATTGTTGTTTCGTATGCGCGAGGCGATGCGCATGTATGGCTTTATACACGCCAAGGATATGATCTTGGACAGTTTCTTGGCACACCTCTAAGAGTGGCTGGATTATCGGTCGCAGTTGGAGATGTAACGAATGATGGTAAAGCAGAAATCATAACCACACCGACAAGCGCGACTAAAACTTCTGATATATGGGTTTACTTATTTGATGGAAATCTTTATACTTCAATTAATGCATACGACAATGCTGAACTGTCCGGAACTAATCATGATGGATTTTCTATAAGTACCGCGGATATAGATAATGATAAGCGGGTAGAGTTGGTGATAGCACCAAAATCAGGAACTTTGCCTGTGCGGATTTTTACACATTTTGGAGCGCTCATCAATGAATTTTTTCCCTATGGTACCAAGTTTCGTGGTGGAGTATCATTAAGCAAGGCAGATAGTGATATCGATGGCAATGACGAAATTTTGATTGGCGCGGGAGCTGGTGGCGGACCACATGTGAAAATTGTTGATTATAAAGGACAGATGAAACGAGAGTGGTTTGTGTTTGATCCATTGTTTAGAGGAGGAGTGAATGTCGGTTGGTTTTAGTGAGGAGTTGTTGTATCATTTGGTGACGCTTCTCATAATCTCAAAAGTAATTCCTAACAAGCTAACAATCTAACAAGCTAACAATCTAAAAAGCTAAAAAGCTAATTCCTAATAATCTAAAAAGTATGGCTTTATCTCAAGCATTTGAAAAGAGAAATATTCTCGTAACGGGTGGAGCAGGATTTATTGGTTCGCATTTGTGTGAACGATTAGTTCATGATGATGCGCAAGTGATTTGCGTTGATAATTTTATGAACTCAAGTCCTGCAAATATTGAACATATTTTAACAAATCCTGATTTTATTTTTTTAAACATTGATGTAAACGATCCGTTTGACCTCAACTCATTTAGTGAACTAAATAGATTTAACATTAAATTTCAAGGAATTCAGGAAGTGTATCATCTCGCCTGTCCTACAAGCGCGCAAAATTTTGATAAATATAAAATTGACACGTTACGAGCAAATAGCGATGGAACAAAACACATTCTTGATATGGCAGTTACGTATAGAGCAAAAGTTGTAGCCGCTTCATCAAGTGTGATTTATGGTCCACGATCATATGATCATTTTCAATTTAAAGAAGATGATAATGGAATAGTAAATCATCTTTCTCCTCGAGCGTGTTATGATGAAGGAAAACGATTTATGGAGACTATGTGCGCAACATACGCACAAGTATATCGTTTGGATGTTAAAATGGCGCGCATATTCCGTACATATGGCCCACGACTAAAATTGAATGATGGACAAATTCCGACTGACTTTATTCTCAAAGCACTTGCAGGACAAGACGTGGTCATTTTTGGTGATCAAAAATTCAAAACATCACTGACGTATGTTTCTGATGTGTGCGAAGGTTTGAAAATGTTCATGGATTCTGAAACAGATGTAGAAGTCGTTAATTTTGGAACTGATTATGAGTATGATTTAGTTGAGGTCGCACAGATGATTATTGAGATGACAGAGTCAAAATCTCAGATTGTATTTAAAGATCCACTGCCCTTTATCACTGAACTTGGAATTCCTGATTTATCACGAGCCAAAGAATTATTAGGATGGTTTCCGCTCGTTACCCTACAAACTGGATTACATCAAACAGTTGATTTTACCATTGCCAATCAAGGACGACTTGGAGTTGTATAGCAAGATTGTAGATTTTAGATTGATGAATATGGTTACGAAAATTATTTCCTACATAGTGCAAATCAAAAATTATTTATTTCATACGAATTCATATGAATGTAGAAATAAAAGCCATTAACATGGAACTCACTGCGTCGCTTCGCGAGTATGTAGAGAAAAAAGTTGAGATGCTCGAGAAGTTTATGTCAATCCCTCACGCGCCACAAGATCAAACAGCATTTATTGAATTAGAGAAATTAACGGGAGAACATCATAAAAAAGGAGACGTATTTCGTGCAGTGTTACAATTTGATTTAGGAGTGCAACTTTTACGTGTTGAGAAAATCAGTCCAGATATGTATAAATCCATTGAAAAAGTGAAAGATGAAATGGAGCGACAATTGATTCGCTATAAAGAGCGGTTGGTGGATAAGCAACGAAGGAATGATTGAGGGGGGGGCGATTGACGATTTTAGATTTTAGATTTTAGATTTTAGATTACGACGAGAAGCAACACGAAATCGTCAATCTAAAATCTAAAATCTAAAATTCCAAAAATATCCTAGTTTTGACAAAAAATATAATCATCTGCTACATTACACGCATCTATACAACAGAGGAGTTCTTTCAAAATGTCAAATCCAACGCTCGTTGTTTTTGTGCGTCACGGTGAATCAACGGGAAATACCCTGTATAAAGGTGATATGCCAGGTGATGTGCCAAATCATCTATTTCCATTGACTGAAGACGGATATTACCAAGCTATTGCGATAGGGGAATATTTGAAGACAAGGTTTGGTTCATTTGATAGTTATTTTGTATCAACTTTTTTGAGAACACGGCAAACAATGCGCTGTATAGCGTCCGAAGCAAAGCCGCTTGAGGATCCACGTCTTGATGAATGGTTTAAAGGGGTTTGGCATACACTTAAAAAAGAAATTGTACGAGCAGATTTTCCACATGAGACAGCGATGCGTGAGTTTATTGGATTGTATCACTATCGTCCACTTGGTGGCGAAAGTGGTCAAGATGTTGAATGTCGTATTCGTTCATTTTTGACGGATCTTCGATTAGATTTCGCGGGAAAGCGTGTGTTGATTGTGGGACACGGACAATGGCTTCAGTTCTTTCGCAAAGTTCTTGATGGTACGCATTGTACCGAATTCACCATCCAAAAAGATGTGGCGAATTGTTCTGTGACTATCTGTCAGCCGCATGAGGGACGTCTGTGTATTGCTGAATATGCGATAGTTCCCTAGATTTTATGAGTGAGCAATGTGCTCACTTTTTTTATGTGATAATTTTACGAAATTTCTAGAATTGTACATGCAACTTGTTTGTTTGCAAGTGTGAGAGAAAATGTATCACCAACTTTTCGTCCCATTAGCGCGGCGCCAAGTGGAGAATTATGAGAAATAACATTTTTTTTGGGATTAGTTTCGGAAGTGCCTAAAATGTGATAAGTTTTTTGTGTCGTGTCACAGACGAGTGTAACAGTATTTCCCACTCTTACGATTGTTGTTTGTTGCGATTTAGATATTATAATCGCATGCGCAATGTGATATTCTAATTTCTGCATTTTTTCTATCGTTCCCCGAAGTCGTCCTTTGGCGAGTTGATATTCTTGATTTTCAGAAAAATCACCAAGTTCAGCAAGTCGTGAAACCTCGCTGGCAAGAAACGGATGTGTTACTTTTTTGAGTGTATCAAATTGTGTGATGAGTTCTTGAAGTTTTTCGGCAGTTATATACACATCAGTTTCCAAATTTGTATATTTTCCCGGTTTGCGATAAGGAAGACGCATAGGTTGTATGTTAATTCGTTGATTGTACTACAACGCGCTGTTCGTGTATACTATATAGTATGGATTTTAGATTGACGATTTTAGATTTTAGATTATCGTTGCAAACTACCGCTTGAGAATCAACCAACAGGACACTATGAAGAACAACACCATAATTGAAGAACTTATTGGATGGTATGGGGCAATCGCAATTGTCGTTAGCTATGCGTTGTTAAGTTTTGGCGTACTTTCGGGAGATGCGTTTTGGTATCATTTTTGGAATGGGACTGGTGCGATTTGCATTGTGTATATTTCCTTGAAGCGGAAAAATTATCAACCAGCTGTTTTGAATATCGTATGGACTATCATCGCTCTATTTGGAATACTTAAAAGTTTTAATTTATTGTAACTAATATTTATGTCAGCACAAACACGAACCACACCGAAAGATGTTTTTCTTCAAATACTCGCTATTGCGATGTTGTATGTAACACTCATTAGTTTTGTATTGTTGGTTTTTACCTATATTGATGTTCGATTTCCCGATTCATTAGAACCTGTGTACAAATCAGCTGTATTTGGACAAGTTCGTTCATCTATGAGCTCATTATTTATTGCATGGCCAGTATATGTTGTATTGATGTGGGCAATCAGACGCGAAGAGCATAATGAACCAGCGAAGAAAGAATTAGGGGTAAAAAAAGCGTTGGTATATCTGACGTTGTTTATTGCTTCAGTTACTATGATTATTGATGTGATAACATTACTCAATCGATTTTTAGGAGGAGAATTGTCCATCCGATTTTCTTTGAAAGCGTTGACAGTTCTTATTGCCGCATTCACCGTGTGTTCGTTGTATCTATGGGATTTGAGACGAGGAACAAAATTACTGAATGATAAAATAGTACGATTATACGCGGTGAGCGTAAGTGCTGTACTTTTTTTGACGATTGTATGTGGTTTTTTTGTATTAGGGTCTCCTGCAGAACAACGTCGTATTCGTTTTGATGAACAGCGAATTTCTGATTTACAACAAATTCAAAATCAACTCGTATTCGGTTATTGGCAACAAAAAGGAAGTTTACCTGAACAACTTGATGCTATTCGTGATGATATTGTTGGGTTTTCTGTGCCATTAGACCCTGATACTCGCGAAGCGTATGGTTATTCCAAAAAGGGCGATCGCATTTTTGAACTATGCGCAGTATTTGGCACTAAACAAAATTCTGACATTCCACTTTATCATAGTCGTCCTGAACCTGTTATATCTCAAAAGGGTATCGCAGACAGCTGGGCGCATGAATCAGGAAGAGTTTGTTTTGAGAGAACAATTGACCCAGCATTATATCCTACAAAAGATAAAAATATTATAGAATAAAAAAACCGGATTTTTTTCGAGGTTACGCCCTTTTACGTCGTCGTATGTCGCAACGTCCGAGACGTCCCCGACTAAAGTCGGGTCGCACGGATCCGCGCACTCGCCTTTTGCGAGATGACGCGGAAGAGATCTCGTGGTGGCGGACGTGGACGTGATTTCTCACCCTTCCGAGGGATTCGAAATGACGTGTCCCTTTTTCGTCGTCGTATGTCGTAACGAGAGATCTCGTAACGGTGGACGCTGACGAGATCTCTCACCCTTCCGAGGGATTCGAAATGACGTACCCCACACACGTCATCTCGAGTAGCAACGAGAGATCTCGCGATGGTGGACGAGGACGAGGACGCTGACGAGATTTCTCACCCTTCCGAGGGATTCGAAATGACGTGGGTGGGTGTGTGCCCGAAATGATGTGTCCATTTTTTACGTCGTCGTATGTCGCTCGTGAAATTTCACCTACTTCGTTGTGACTTTAGAGGACACGTCGTTGTACTCAATACGACACACGATGCCTATTTAATATAACGTAATAAATGTTGTCAACAGTGAAAAATTTGCTTAATTTCGGAATGAACGTTACGATACTTCCATATTCTATGTAACAATTTTTGAATATGTACGAACCAAAAGATTTTTCATCGCTTATAGGAATGTCGGGATTTTCTGATGGAATGCTGACAAATCATTTCAAGTTATATGTTGGATATGTTACGAATACAAACTTACTTCTAGAAAAACTATCAACTTTAGAATCCGGAACTCCAGAATATAACGAACTTTCTCGTCGATTTGGTTGGGAATATAATGGTATGCGATTGCATGAATTATATTTTGGAAATATGACCAAACAAGAAACAACGCTGAACACAGATTCAAAATTGTTTGCTCGCTTAACTAAGTCGTTTGGCTCTCTTGATAATTATACCGCGAACATTATGAATAGGGCAAAAATGCGTGGCATTGGTTGGCTTGTTACCTATTATGATTATTCTGTGCAAACACTTTTCAATGTGTGGATTGATGAACACGGAACAAATCATTTAACCGGAGCCGCTCCAATTATGGTCATGGATTTGTGGGAACATGCATTTATGCTTGATTATGGATTGGATAAAAAATCATACATTGAACAATTCTTGAAGCATCTGGATTATTCCATATTAGAAACACGATTCGCTAATTGGTGTATATGAGTTTTGATGTCGTACGACGTGAACTGTTATTATTTCGTGATAGTGAGCGCGCGCAAAAATATCAGAAATTTTTTCAAACACACAAAGGAGGATACGGCGAAGGAGACCAATTTCTTGGGATAACAGTTCCACACATTAGAAAAATTGTTAAGCAACACGCGCAACTATCGCTTAATTTGATAGTTCGTTTAGTTATCAGTAAATTTCACGAAGAGAGAATGTGTGGATTGTTGATGTTAGTAGAAAAATATAAACGCGGAAATAGTATTGAACAAAAAAATATCTATTCTGTGTATGTAGCGCATAGTCGTTATATCAATAATTGGGATTTAATTGATGTAACTGCTCCACATATTATTGGCGCATATGTGTATAAACAACATACTCGAAAAATATTAGTTCGTCTTTCAAAATCAAAAATGTGGTATGAACGAAGAATTGCGATTGTCGCAACGTTGATGTTGATTCGTTATGGAGAATTGACTGATACCATTGCACTTTCTGAAATCTTGTTACATGACGAGCATGAATTGGTACGTAAAGCAGTTGGATGGATGTTGCGTGAAGTCGGCAAAAAAAATGAAATTGTTCTGCTTAATTTTTTGGATGCGCATGCTCGCGAAATGCCACGAACTATGTTACGATATTCACTAGAGAACTTATCCAAAGAACACAAACAAACATATATGCGTATATGAAAAAAATTATTTTTTGTTCCATTATTTGTAGTGTTATTGCGCTTCTAATTACATTTCTTTATATTCGCGCGGCACGTTTTGAAATGGTGGATGTACGAGAAAATAAAAACGTTGTACGATTGTTGCCAATTATTTCTACAGTTCTAGATAATAAAGGAAAAAAATTTGATTGGGAATTAACAAAAGGAAAATACGTTGTTATTCGTGAATGGGCGAGTTGGAGTCCACTGTATATCAATGAATTAAAGGATTTGGAATCCATTAAACGAGAATTTAAGGATGATGTTGTGGTGATTGCAATTCATAGAATGCAGGGATACACTTCTGCACAAAAAATTACCGACCCATTAAAACTTGGAGCTGTTGTCATGCTGAACGATACACAAGATGCATTTTACCATGCAATTGGTGGTTCATCTATGCCCGAAACGATGTTTGTGAATAGAAGTGGATTGATTATACAACAGAGGAAAGGATCAATGGACATTGATGAATTTCGTGAAAGAATGCGTCAACTTTTGGAAATCCCTGCGAAAAAATAGCGATTATCGGTCAGATAGTCGTTTTTTTGTTGTCCAACACTTTACAAAATGTAATGGTTTCATCAATGAAAATTGATGATAATTCAGCCATTTTAGTCAGAAAATGTATATATATCGTAAGTATTGTATGTAGGCCCTTGACAAGATTTTAAATTCATGATAGTATGACGCAGGTAAGTGAGTGAGAGCAAGTCGCATCTCTCTACGAACTGATACATCTGTTGTGTCATTTGGTAGAGGGATGAGGCACCAATAGCCAGACGTAGGGGCCCAGTCCGACTGGGAATACGATCTGTGATGTGTCGCGGGCAAAGACTCGCAAGCTACCTGGGGCAGGACTACCGGGGCATGAAAAAAACTGACGGTAGACGTACCGTAAAGTGATTCATGTGACACATCAACTCACCCTTGGCGGGGATATGGAGTATCGGATTCTGCGACGACTAGCAGAGACGAACCATATCCTCCCCCTACCCTTCTCACGATGTATGTCGTGACTGATGAGCCGAAAACGGCGAAAAGGAAAAAGTTCATTTAAAAAATATCTAGTTATGTCTCCATAGTGTGAGAGAAATCAATTCTCTTTCGCTACGGGGGCACGACTAGGTACCTAGTCGTGGACCAGAGGGTCAGGTACAACAAAGTCGTCTGCGACGTGCGCGTCCTACGACTTAACAGCTACCTTATTCTTGCGGGACTCGCAGACGTTGCACAGCAATGTGTAGAATGCTCTGCGAGCCCGTCCCACCAAACATAGCTACATTGCGGGCTTATAGAAGACGACACTCTACGTGAGTGTAATAATCTACTAGCCCACATCCTTCTCACGATGTATGTCGTGACTGATGAGCCGAAAACGGCGAAAAGGAAAAAGTTCATTTAAAAAATATAAGCCGCGTCCTTCTATTGGAAGAGAATATAGTTCTCTCTCGCTAGAAGGGCGTGGCTGGTGTACACAGCAGCAGCGTCTGTTGGGGGGGGGTCAGAGTGGGGGCGCGGAGCGTTTCCATCCCTGTTTCGTCGGTATATGTACTACGATTCCGTGCGAGGGCTGGCGTTGCAACGTCAAAACTCGAATCTGACATGTCGGCCTGATCAGCTGACCCAGATGTGGCATTGCTCGCCTTTGGCGGTAATAAAACATTCTGGACTGTGTACATCGATCATAAAGGTTGTGTGTTAACCTTCAAAACACTCATATTATAAACCATGACAAAGGAGGTACTATGCGTCGCATGGTCCGCGATGTGGATGCTCGGGGCATTTCCCCGCGTGCGAGTGGGTCCGACGTACGCTCTGATCGTCCGACTGCGGATAGCAGTCAGGGGCAGAGGTACTACGTGGATCGGAGGGGGTTCGTACATCGGACTCCGCAACAGTGTGTCGCGGCTGAAGCCAGGGATGGCAGGAGCTGAACACACGGGGTGGCAAGAAGACCGCCCCACATCATGAGTAGACGGGTGTATCGTCGGTTCATGAGGTGAAAATCCTAAGCACTTATCAACTGCTCGTAGATGATTTAAAAAAATCATTTGTGAGGAGGGGATTCAAGTGACATCCCCGCTCTTTTACAACTTGAGGAGGTGAAGACATGGCGAGCGAAATGACGATCTCGATGGGCTTGCGTAAGGTTTCCCGTTTGAAGGGGGATCTGGCGAAGTCGACTGCTCGAGCGGCCGAGGTGGTTTCGTGGTCAGAGGATCATGTTCCATCGTGGAAGTTCGAGGAGGTCATGGCGGGACGGAAGCTCGAACGCGAGATGTTGATCACGTTGGAGACGGCAATCGCGCGAGCGAACGCCCTCACCGTGATTGAGTTCCGCGGGCGGAAGCTGACGCTCACCGAGGCGATTCGGCGACTTCAGGAGCTGAAGGGTGAGAGGCCGTTCTATGAGCGGCTGAACATCCGGACGGTTCCGGAGGAGCGGACCGAGTACGGACTCGACAAGGAGGGTCGTGGCGTTCACATTACCAAGAAGGTGGTGTGGGTGAGTGCGATCTCCGTTGTGGAGCGTGACGCGCTGGTGCGAGGCCTCGCCGATGAGTTCGAGGAACTCAACGGCTTGGTCGAACGTGCCAACCACTCGACGGTGCTCGAGTGGTTGGACCCGGCGGCTCGGTAACCGAACGAGGGCACTGCGTCAGTACGTACGGTACTGGCGCAGGTGACCCACAATTGCCCTTCGGGGCCGTGGTTTGGTCGCTGGTGCGCGGAGAGGTGGATGGATGATGTGCTGTGCCTCACACTTTAATCGGTGTTAGGTGCACGCGCGACTCCATACTTACAAAACGCTGACGAGCTGAAAACTCGTTGAGATTGCTATCGATACCGATACTGTCATTAGCTGTTAGAATTTAGCGAGTTAGCCCTGAGCAATCAGCGGTGAGCACGCGGATTCCGACTGACAGCGGACACCGAGCAATAAGCTTTTGTTAAAACCACTTTTTCCCGCCAGCGGCTGCCCACGTTATTCACGAGGGAGATAGAGAACGTCATCATCGCAAGACATCCCATCCATCGATTGGAGAGGGGTGAATGAGGAGGTATGCCTATGCGGTACTGCAAGTTCATCTGGGGTTGATTTTGAGTGCGGCGCCGACGGCGAAAACCTAACATCCAGACGATACGCGTCGTTGTTGTGACGATTGCATCGTAGTTGGTGGGTTAGGGGCGAGTGTCTACGGACACTCGCTTTTTCTTTTCTTGAATTTATCCAATTTCCGCGTTTCTATTGACAAACACG
>CAYVCS010000122.1:0-5485 GCA_964450455.1 uncultured Gammaproteobacteria bacterium
ACAGATGCATCGCTATCAAATTGAACATCTGTAAGATAGAGAACATCTTGAAAACCCATAATACCAAGTCCAACTGGCCTATGACGCATATTTGAAATTTTTGCCTCCTCTGTTGGATAAAAATTTGCGTCAATGACATTATCCAACATACGCATCGCAACAGTCACGGTTTCGCGAATCATATCTTCACTCAAGACTCCATCAATAACATGCATGGCTAAATTAACCGAACCTAAATTGCACACCGCAGTTTCTTCAGCAGACGTATTCAGGGTAATTTCGGTACATAAATTTGAACTATGAACAACACCAACATGATCTTGTGGAGATCTGACATTGCATGGATCCTTAAACGTAATCCACGGATGTCCTGTTTCAAACAACATCGTCAACATTTTTTTCCACACATCGCGAGCAGGAAGAATTTTAAACAACGCTATTCCACCAGAAGCCGCCTTTTGTTCATACGCAATATATTTTTCTTCAAATGCTTTTCCATATGTATGGTGCAATTCAGGCGTCTCATCAGGACTAAACAGTGTCCATTGTCCATCCTCGCGAACACGTTTCATAAATAAATCTGGAACCCACGCGGCGGTATTCATATCATGCGTGCGCCGACGTTCATCTCCCGTATTTTTGCGCAATTCCAAGAAATCCTCAAAATCAACATGCCAATTTTCCATATAAGCGCACGTTGCTCCGCGACGTCGTCCAGAACGATTGATAGCGACTGTAGTATCATTCGCAATTTTCAAAAATGGAATTACCCCTTGCGATTCAACCCCCGTTCCCTTAATCAAAGCGCCGATTCCACGCAAATTTGTCCAATCATTTCCAATTCCCCCCGACCACTTTGAGAGTTGCGCATTATCTCCAATACATTTAAAAATATGATCAAGTGAATCGTCTATGGTAGTTAAATAACAACTTGATAGTTGAGGATGAACAGTTCCTGCATGAAATAACGTCGGAGTTGACGGCACAAATCGCAATTGCGACATTTGATGATAAAATTCCACTGCGCGAGCATCTCTCTGTGTTGCATGTTCATTGATACTCAATCCCATTGCAACTCGCATCCAAAAAATTTGTGGTGTTTCCAATTTATCTCCTGTTTGCGCATTTTGAATAAAATATCTGTCAGCCAATGTTTGCAAACCAAGATATTCAAATATCTCATCACGAGAAACCACAATTTTTGACGACAAATAATTTAAATCAAATAACAATAATCGTGGATCCAGTTTCCCAATTTGCGCTCCTTTATGGATACTATCAATAAACGCATGTCGCAATTGATCTTCTAAATTCGCAAAATCAATTTTCTCAATTCCAATAACGTGTTTATAAATTCTGTTCAACAAAATGCGAACAGCAACTTTTGAATACGCTGGGTCACGCTCAATGTTTGAACGAGTCACCATAATCAAAGCTCGTTCAATTTCAGAGGCAGGCATATCATCATACAATTCATTTCTGCATTGCAGAGCAAGGTCATGAAGATCTACGTCTTTTTCATATCCTCGCGCGGCATAACGCAAACTCTTCACTAATTTTTCCATTGAAAATAATTCACGCTTTCCATTACGTTTGGTGATATATAAACCTTCTTCTTCAATTTTTTTGATGACTTCTTGTTGTTTTTCTTCTCGAACTTTTTGATGTTCGTAACGATAAATAATATACACTTTTGCAACTCCAAAATGACCATTTTCCATCAACACACGCTCAACCATATTTTGCACATCTTCTACAGATGGCGTTCGTTCAACAAACACTGATTCAAGTAACGAGATAGCTTTATTCGCGAGAAGCTCAAGCGATTCAAGTTCACTTGCGCCAAGCTCACTAATAAACGCTTTACGCATAGCTTCCTGAATTTTATTTGGTTCAAATACTACCACTTCTCCACTACGTTTACGGATGAGCTTTATGTTTGATACATGCATATCTAAAAATCAGAGAATTCGGATACGTAGTACGTATGTCCTCATCACACGCACCAGATATCTATTCCTCCTTTAATAAAATTGTAAACTATATGATATACTATATATAGTGGTAATTAATTACTTTACCCACCATATATAGTACATCAAAATCTGTCCACACTCGCTCTACGATTATAGCACACTTAAAAAAAAGATGCTTTTGGACAAACAGTGGATAACTTGTCGCACACACTATTTTAAACCAAAATGAAGGATTTTATTGTGTTTTTCACCCACAATTATTGACAATTTTTTGTATCATATATATATTCATTAATGAGACCATAGAGAAATGATGAGATTCGGGATGCTGGCGGGTGAAACCTAGTTGAGATGTACCCTTAGTACATTGAACAAGGATCACACCAAAGCACCCGAAGATCGCATTTCTCTACGGTCTTATGATGTTCTTTTACAAACGGAGATAACCATGACAAAAAAGCAAACTGTTACTATCCCATATCAGGCAATCATAGACGGACTGAATCTAGGAATTGAACGAGACAATCTCATTCACATTGTTTATACTACAAATTTAAAGGGTGTAGCGATTGAACAAGAACATAATTTAACCATCTGGCGCACCACATCACGTCATGGTTTGCATAATAATTATTTGATGGGAACACCTCTTTATTGTTTAGTTAGATTTCCCTCATTCGGATATTGGATGCTCTGGTCACATAGAGAAATGAACTGGCAAAAAATCGAGCATCTTAGCATATGTACAGAAGAAGGAATAATTAAACTTCGATTCCAAAAGAAGAACGATCCTCTTAGTCATTGTCTACTTTCGCTATCTGACGATCCACAATACCCATAATCCCCTACGCACACAAAGTGGGGATTTTTTATTTCTAAATGAAACGACGCGACTCCGATTATTTCTTTCCTCATAGACATCGACAAAACATGCTGTGGGATAACACAAGAAACAGAAGCGAGTACAGCAACAAACAAACTACAACTTTTGTAAATCAACAGCGTCCCGCACCGGGATTAAAACATTTTCATTGTCTTCAATCTCCAATTCATGTTGGAAACGAATGCGTCTATCATGGGCTTTCTGTACACGCTCTCTCACATTCGTCAAAAGTGGTGCAACTTCAACTGAATTACTCGCTTCATTGTCTGATAATGTTGAAACAGTTTCTTCAAGTGATGTAAGAAGACGTTCGTCTAATTTCAAAATTTCAGCTTTTTTTCCTTTCCTTTTCAAATGTTCTATACGTATACGAGCTTGTTGTTCAAATTGAATAGTCTGATCTTCCGCACGTTGTTGTTCAGCGTGATTGACATTTTTTTTGCGAGTTATCTTCGTCAATTCCTCAAATCTACGTTCAGCTAATCGTGTTGCAACACGAGCTTTTGAACGATCAGTAAAAGCTAAAGAAAGTGCCACGCGTTCGTTAATTTTTGTTTTGACAACATAAAGCGGCTCACCGGGAAGCGCATATTCTGCGGCATAACTAACTCCTCCTCCCGTAGTCAAAACGATTATTACAGCAAAAAAAACAATGGGTCGTGCTCGCATCAACAAAAATTGCAGAATTGTTATGCCAACAATAGTTTCCGCTCGTACCGGATTTTTTTTCATTTCTGTTTGCAAAATCATACGCATTTCATCACGTTCAATTTTCGTGAGTGTATGTTTGCGTTCTTGTGCGCGAAGTTTATATAATGAAAACCACCACATATATTTATAATAATTTTTTTAATTCTTTTATTCCCCTCGTAATTCGTACCGACACAACATTCACCGATTCATCCAAAATGTACGCTATCTCTCGCGGAGCTAATCCATCAATATAGCGCAAATTGATAACTGTTTGATAGCTATTAGACAAACGCAACATAGCTTTTCGTATGATTGACATATCTATCGCATCAAACAAATTACTGTCAAACGATTCCGACGGTTCATATCCTGATTCCTGCATAACTTCGAGCGAAAGTTCATGTTTTTTTCGTGTCATATCAATCACTATGTTACGTGCGACTTTATACAATAATCCACGAATATGACGCACCTCTTCTCCGCGCACTATCAAATTCCATACGCGAATAAACACTTCCTGCGTCAAATCGCGAGCTTTTTCTCGGTCACGAATTCGAAAAAAGATATGACGAAATATCGCGTCAGCATACGCATCATACGCATCAAGAAATTTCTGTTCCTGTTTCATCACCATAGTAGACGTTTCACACTTCAAAAACTTTCTTCATACTACACTTTTTCTCGCGTTGATGCTATACTGACAAGTGAGAGTTATCATACAAAGAAAGGAGGTGGCAAACATGAATAAATCAAACATGGGAACACTAAACATGGTCGGACATGTATTATTGATTGTCGGAGGATTAAACTGGGGATTAGTAGGTTTTTTTGAATTCAACCTAGTTGAAAAAGTGCTCGGAGCAGGTACAAGCGCATCACGAGTAGTATACGCACTCGTCGGACTTTCAGCATTGTGGGCATTATCAAAATGCAGAAGTGGCTGTTCGGCAAAATAAGAATTTGTTTTGACCAAAAAAAGCTTCATTTTCTTGAAGCTTTTTTTTGTGCGTGATGTCTGCTATAATTTTTCTGATATGTTACTCACTCCAAAAAAAATCAAACAATTTCGTGAAGTAATTTATTCCTATTATCAAACCCATGGACGACAATTTCCTTGGCGCAACACCGACAACCCGTATGCAATTCTTGTTTCTGAAATTATGTTGCAACAAACACAGGCCTCACGAGTTCTCGTCAAATATGAAGAATTTCTGCATGCGTTTCCCACATGGAAATCTCTCGCGCACGCTTCACTTCAGAACATTCTCAAGGTGTGGCAAGGTATGGGTTACAATCGGCGTGCTCTCGCGCTTCGTGAAATCGCACGCAGAATTCAGAACGACCATAAAGGACAATTACCAAACAATCCCACTGTTCTAATGAAATTTCCGAGCATTGGTCCTCACACCGCTGGGTCAATATGTGCATTTGCTTTTAATCGCGGAACTCTATTTATTGAAACAAACATTCGTACAGTTTTCATCCATTATTTTTTTCAAAATATAACAAACATTCATGATAGAGAACTTCTCCCCTATATTGAGGCAACACTTGATACCAAACAACCGAGAATTTGGTACAATGCGTTGATGGATTATGGAGCATATCTCAAAAAAGAACATAAAAATCCAAGCCGTCAAAGTTTTCATCATGTCAAACAATCCGCATTTGCTAATTCCGATAGACAGCTTCGTGGACAAATTATCAAGCAACTGACGTCTTCAGCATATACGCGCAAGCAACTCATCAACATACTTAATTGTGACGAACATCGCATCACTAAATTAGTAACAGACCTCACGAACGAAGGGATACTAGAACGGTGCAAGAAAAAAATATGCATCGCATCCTGACTATTCTTCCAATTGTTAACATCCCATCTACCCACAACACCCTGATATGCTATACTGATACTGTAGATAAATGCGATCTT
>CAYVCS010000123.1:0-3033 GCA_964450455.1 uncultured Gammaproteobacteria bacterium
CGCGACATCATCCATAAAAACGAACCATATACAAAAAACAATAATGCGAGTGAACCAAGAAAACCAAGTGATACAGCAATAATTTTTCCGACTAATTCTGGAATATTATTTATCCCCTCTTCATTTCCTTCTGTTCCTCCCAACGGATTGATAAGTTTTGGAATCGTTACGGGTGGAGCTGGTTGCGATGCTTCAGGAGTTGCAGGGGCTTTGGGATCCGCGGCATCAATTGGCGGACCAATATTTGCTGCTGCGGCTGAATTACACTCTTTTAATAAATCTAAACACACCAAATTAGCCTTTAGAACATCCGCCGGCACAAATGGATAAGAGTAAATCGCATAAGAACAAACGTTAAAATCATCATTGCAAGAATCAAACTCTATTGATGGCCCTTGACCAGGCCAAAAAGACTTAAAATCTCCTGCGAACGGTGTTGTGTTTGTTAATTGGGTACAAGTCTGGAAAGCCGTAGAACATGCGGGAGTATCTCCACACGTTACGAATGTGTCAACACAGGCTTTCTGTTCTGGTGTTGATTCTGCACGAATAATTTCACCATTAACTACAAAAAAATACAGAACAAACATATAAAAAATACACACTATTTTTTTTTCTGTTTTCTTTTGTAAATTCATATTGAGAATGATAATTCAAACCGCACATCAATTATAACAGATAAAATTTCTTTTTTATGGGAAAGAAAGGTGCTTTTCATGTCATCTCTAGTGCGGTAACGTACTACTCTGAATCGGTAGATATCTCACATCGCGACAATATGCAATTGCCTAATAAGCTAAAAAGCTAGAATCTAAAAACTAACAATAGTATACCATCAATATAAACAAATAAGAAATCAAGTGGTTGCGGAAACGATGGAATTGATAATAAATTGTGCGATTGAAAATGAAACTAATACAACTATCATTCCGGTAATTCCTTGAATCACACGAACTTTTGCCTTATCAACTTGCGCTCCTTCTCCGCTTGATGTCAGCCACTCAAATCCGCCAATTAGGACGATTACAACAAACAAAATTCCTAATAAACTCACGAAACTTCGGATAATGCGTGCGACAGTGAGTACGAGATTGTTATTTGAAAGTCCAAGTGATCCAACAAGCGTTGTGTTGTTTTGATTTTGAAAAATGTCAGTGGGGTTGAGTGACTGTGCGTTTGATGATAGAGGAGATAGTATGCATATCAGAAGAAATGCGGTGATACATAGGGAGAGGTGGCGTTGTAATGTTGACGAAGCAGGAATGACGCGTACTTTTCTTGTCATCTCTACTACTGATTTAATCTTGTGTAAAACTCCTGCGGGGATAGAGCGGTATAGGCAGATGACGATGGATTCCCGTATGCACGGGAATGACATATTTGGAGCCGGAATTAGAAATTTTGTAGTGTCTAAATGCGATACGAGATTTCTTCCGCGACATCTCGCAGAAGGCGAGTACGCGGATCCGTGCGACCCGACTTTGGTCGGGAACGTCTCGGACATTGCGACTCGAAATGACGTGGTGGCGGTGGGCGAGGACGCGGTACGAGATTTCTCACCCTTTTGAGGGATTCGAAATGACGTGGTGGGTGCGGTTCGAAATGACGTAGTGTTGTTTGAAATTTGAGATGCGAGATTTCTCGTTGCGACTCGAAATGACGTGTGTGGGTGGGTGTCCAAAATGACGTTGTGGGTGGATTCGAAATGACGTGTCCCTTTTACGTCGTCGTATGTAGCAACGAGAGATCTCGTGATGATGTACTTTGACGAGATTTCTCTCTGCGGCTCGAAATGACGTGGTGGGTGGATTCGAAATGACGTGGTGGGTGCGGTTCGAAATGACGTGGTGGTGGTTGAAATTTGAGATGACGAATGAGCAGGTGATGTTTTATTCCCGACCTTGAATAAGAATTTCGGTGAGAAGCGTGTATGTCCTTCTGAAGAGAGTGGTAATAATAATGACATTGGTTGACGCGATACTAATAATCGTAGACGTAGAAATAACATACAAAAACGCTGTATGAATATGTGCATATACATACGAATTATCCTAAACTCGTAAAAATAAATCGTACCGCAACTGCCGAAACAAAAACAGAAACAAGACCTAACATTGCCCACAGCAGGACTTTTCGTCCCTCCTCAACGCGTTTAGATTCCCCGGCGCTTGTCAGCCATAAAAATCCACCATATACCATCAACCCCAATGCCAATGAACCAATAATTCCCAACAATGATTTGATAAGTTGCGCAATAAACGTTTGTGGATCAACCGCGCTCACCGCAACAGGATTGGGGAATGCGGTGATTCCTGGACTTGTTATACTTTTAGCACACGAAACAGTTTCGGATACGCGTGTTCCATCGGGTTTTAAAACTGGTATAATCACAGATTCTGTATTGCATGCACTACATGCTTGTTTTTTTAAAACATTTGGATCACTACTTGGATTAGATATATTAGCAGCTGTTTTATCACCTTGCTTACAAAAAACCGCGTTAGGATCACAACTAGCCGCTTCTTTACTTGGTAGTAAAAACGCCTGTGCGATTCCGTAAGCATTACTATTTGGCCAACATAAAGCACAACCCTTTTTACCAACATCCGCATTGTCAGGTAAAATCGCCCATTTTTGAGAAAACTCCTTCAGATCTTTAATAATCGCTCCTGTTGGGATTTTAGTTGCCTCTCCACATTCAACATTTTCTTTTAATCCAGGTAATACTGACTCACATGCAACATCGCTAGTATTATATTTTACTTTCATCGTACTACACGCTTCACAACATTTCTTTTCTCCATTAACAAATCCTGTAATATCCCCAGCACCACTCTCTGCAATTGATCCACCTGCACAATGACATGTGCCACCTTTTAACTTCTCTTTTGCCGCATCACAAAATTGTTTATCTGGCGGATTATTTTCAAATTTACCCAAACCATCTCCACACTGTAAAAAATAGTTAACTGCTCCAAAAATACCATTAGTTTCTTCTGTCAACAGTTTTTTACAAATAAAATCCTTATTATT
>CAYVCS010000124.1:0-2904 GCA_964450455.1 uncultured Gammaproteobacteria bacterium
CATTTTGAACATACGATTGTGGTAACAGACACAGGATATGAAATCCTTACAATATAACTATGTTGACTATCGTACCTCAAACATTACTCGGTATTGATTATGGAAGTGAGCATGTTGGACTTGCCATAAAATTTAACGATACTATGACAGCGGTTCCGTACAGTGTGTATGAGCGACATGGCGAACAGCAAGCGACCCTGATTGCATATCTTTCTCGTTTGGTTACAGAACTTTCTGTAGACACCATTATTATAGGTCTACCAATTTCAATGTCAGGAGAAGAAACACATATGGCGCACGTCGTTAGAACATTCGCTGATGAACTTTCGGAACACTCTGCAATTCTGGTTGAATGTATGGATGAGAGGATGACGAGTGCAATTTCTGGTCGTGGACAACATGATCTTGCGGCTACACAAATTCTACAAACATATATAGATTGTCATGCATGACTCAAAATACACACGCAATAATAGTAAAGAATGTTGCCTATCGTGACAATGATTGTTTGCTCACACTATTAACGCGTCGTGAGGGAATTATATATGCTCGTGTAACATCAGCGCGATTGCCACACAGTAAATTACGTGGACATTGCGAGCCGGGGAGAGAAGTGAGTGTGATGTTAACCGGCTTTTTTGGATATCGTAGAATTGCGCAAATTTCAACAGAACAAAATTTTGCGTCCACCTATGTGGAGAAATTCTATGCTCAATGTTGTTTGTTTGAATTGATTATGAAATTAGTTGTTGGCCATGAGCCAGTTCCTCATCTCTATGAGTGTGTAAAAATTGAATTGAGATTGATAGCACAAGCGTTAGATCCTGACCTCTTTAAAACTTTGTATCGTGCATTAACGTCAATTCTCACATGTGTAGGATTGGCACCTCTCATAGACGCGTGTGTGGTTTGTAAACAAGCAGTATCGCGTCAGTGGTATTTTTTTGCATCTCGTGGTGGACTAGTATGTCAGAATTGTATGATAGGTGAAGAAGATAGTTCATCGCGCGTACCAGTGTATGTCAACGCGCACGATTTTATTCCACAGCTTCGTATGATGTTAGAACATATAGAATGGCAAGCACAACAAAAATTTATTTCATTGCGACAACTGTTGGCTCTAGGAATTAGGAACTAGCTTTTGCTCTAGGTTGTAGGAACTAGCTTTGGCTCTAGGCATTAGGAACTAGCTTTTTAGCTTATTAGGCGTTGGCGTTTCCTAACAAGCTAAAAAGCTAATTATCTAAAAAGCTAGCATAGCTAATTATCTAAAAAGCTAGTATCGCTTGATTATTTTATAAAAAATAGTACTATATAGAACATATGATTACCATTGCACATGTTGGAAAATACGCGTTACAAACAGTCACAATTCGTGGTTGGGCATACAATATTCGCGGAAGTGGAAAGTTAGTTTTTTTACAGATGCGTGATGGAAGTGGAATGATTCAGACGGTTGTAGTGAAGGATGAAGTTTCGGAATCAGTGTGGAATGTTGCAGTGTCAGCAACTATAGAATGTTCACTTGAAATAACAGGAGTTGTAAAAGAAGATGCGCGCTCGCAATCAGGATATGAATTGACGGTAACACATATCAAATTGATTGGAACATCAGTGGAATATCCAATAGGGAAAAAAGATCATGGTCCAGATTTTTTGTTGAATAATCGTCATTTGTGGTTGCGTTCAAAACGACAGTGGGCGATTATGCGTATTCGTTCGGGTTTGATTACTGCCATTCATGAGCATTTGTCTCTTAACGATTATGTAAAATTTGACTCTCCGATTTTAACTCCGAATGCGTGTGAAGGAACGACAACGCTTTTTTCTATAGATTATTTTGATGAAAAAGCATATTTGTCGCAATCTGGACAGTTGTATTTAGAAGCAGGAGCATACGCGCTCGGAAAAGTATTTGATTTTGGACCTGTGTTTCGTGCAGAAAAATCAAAGACGCGACGACACTTGATGGAGTTTTGGATGTTGGATGTTGAGGCGGCGTTTGTTGAGCATCAAGAAAATATGGCGAACCAAGAAGCGTTAATCAGATTTTGTGTTCAATATGTTCTTGAAAAATATGCACATGAACTCGTTATACTTGAGCGGGATACACTGATATTAAAAAATATTCTTACACCATTTCCACATTTGACGCATAAAGAAGCAGTTACAAAATGTCAGGAGCTTGGTTCTGACATTAAAGATGACGATGATCTTGGCGCAGATGATGAAACTATGTTGACACAACAGTATAAGACGCCAATTTTTATTGAAAAATATCCGTCTGCGGTAAAAGCATTTTATATGAAACGAGACCCGCTCGACCCTACGAGAGCATTATGTAGCGATATGTTGGCGCCAGAGGGATATGGTGAAATTATTGGGGGATCAGAACGTGAGGAAAATTATGACGTGTTATTACAACGTATTCACGAGCATAATTTAAATCCTGAAACTTTTCAATGGTATTTGGATTTGCGTTTATATGGATCTGTCCCACATTCAGGATATGGACTTGGACTTGAGAGATTAGTCGCGTGGATCTGTGGATTACAACACGTGCGAGAAACGATTCCATTTCCTAGAATGTTGAATCGTTTGTATCCGTGATTTTTGGAGATTTTAGATGACGATTTAGGATTTTAGATTGACGATTTTAGTTTTTAGGTGTTTGGAGAACGTTTGTTTCCTAATAAGCTAAAAAGCTAGCTAGGCTAGGCATTAGGATTTAGCTTCTTAGCTTATTAGGAAACGCCAACGCCAACGTCCTAAGAAGCTAAAAAGCTAGCTATCTAGCTTTTTAGTTAATTAGCTTTTTAGCTTCTTAGGCCGCCGACCGACACCACCCTAAAAAGCTAAGAAGCTAACTACTCTAGGCATTAGGATTTAGCTTCTTAGCTTTTT
>CAYVCS010000125.1:0-1961 GCA_964450455.1 uncultured Gammaproteobacteria bacterium
CTCATGTCTCACTGATATATACTTAAGACGTTTCTCTTTTTCTTCTTCACCACTTTTTTTTTCAAGTTCACGTTGAATTATAGGCCTCTCTTTCATGATACGCGCCGCAATTTTATCATCAACTTTTATCGCGCGCACTCCAATATCAAAACCGTATGCGGGCAATGTTGCCAGCAATATTTTTGCATTTGTGCGTAATCGTCGTGCTAATTCAGTGACATTCATGTGTGAATAGATTAGAATGTAAACTCTATCAAAAATTCATTTATCAGTCAATTTAAGCACTATGCCTTTTTTACTCATCAACAAACCATCAGGAATTACTTCGCATGATGTTATAGATAGAATTCGTACCATTACGAATGAAAGAACAGTAGGACACGCTGGAACTCTAGATCCATTCGCGACAGGTTTACTCATTGTTGGTGTTTCACGTTCATCAACCAAACGATTATCAGAATTTTTGAAATTAGATAAATCCTATCGCGCAGTCGCCTATCTTGGAAAAACATCCGACACGCATGACGTGACGGGAATCATAACGATAAAAAATTCAACCATCATTCCGTCTGAAGAAACAATTATACAAACTTTTTCAAATTTCAGTGGTACCATAGCGCAAATTCCCCCCATGCATTCCGCTAAAAAAATCAACGGAAAAAAATTGTATGAACTTGCGCGAGCCGGAATTACCATTCCGCGTAATCCTGTAGAAGTTACTATTTTCTCACTTACCCTTCTTTCATACCACTATCCACACGTATCCTTTCAAACACATGTGTCGTCGGGAACGTATATCCGCACACTTACGTTTGACATAGGGCAACAACTTCAATGTGGTGCATATCTAAACTCACTTGAACGAACTGCGATAGGCGCAATACAACTAACATCAGCCGTAACCCTTTCTGAACTCACGTCAGAAAATTGGCAATCGTTTACCCATATTTTGTAGTTTTTGTAACGAAAAAAACTTCAGTCATCCCCTTTACAAACAGTTATTGATATGATACTGTCTTTTCGTATATCGTTAATAACCAATCAGCATTCCATAACAATAGTAAGGACTGATGTAATCACATGATTTTCTCTCTTTTTACGAGCATATTTAGAGACATACTGAACCATAAACAACTCTTCTCATAATTCATCGTACTTGAAGAATTTTTTGTCGTGTCATCATCGTGTCATCCTCGTCATTGTTATGCATCACGTCTCTTTGAGACGACTGATTTATTTTTATGAATTCATTTAGTATCGTACTCTCTGTACTACTCTCCGCAGTCATTGGCATCACAATTGGATATCTTATGCGCAAATATATTGCGCAAGGACAACTTAATTCTGTAGAAGCAAAAGCAAAAAAATTGCTTGATGAAGCGCGAACAAAAGAACATGAACTTCTTTTGCGTGCAAAAGAGAAAGCCATGGAAATTACTGAAGAAGCAAAAAAAGAAGAACAACGAGCACGTTCAGAATTTAAAAACATGTTGACGCGTCTTGAAAATAAAGAAACAGCATGTGAACAAAAAGAAAAAACCGTAGAACAAACACGTGTCGCTCTTGCGCAAAAAATTGATGTGATTGAAAAACACAAACAAGAATTAGTTGCGGTGAGACAAGAAGCAATAGAAAAATTACAAACTATCGCAGGGCTTACGAAAGAACAGGCGTTATCAGAAATGTTCAGCAAAGTTGAACAACAATACAGTGATGATTTATCACAAAGAATGTTCAAATTGCAAAAACGCAATTCAGAGGACTTTGAACAAGAAGCAAAGAAAATTTTGACAACGGTGTTGCAGAGATACGCAGGTTCACATTCAGCAGAAAACACCACGTCAACAGTTGCAATTCCCAGCGAAGATATGAAAGGAAGAATTATCGGAAAAGAAGGAAGAAATATTAAAGCAATTGAAAAGTTAACAGGATGCGAAATTATTATTGATGATACTCCGGGA
>CAYVCS010000126.1:0-2793 GCA_964450455.1 uncultured Gammaproteobacteria bacterium
GACAGATGTCTCAACAACAAACATAAAATATTTTATGCCATAGATGCTCTTTAGTGACGCAACACACTCATCATGAGTATATATAGAGGAAAGTTGAATACCTATACGACCGCTCAATCTACGAACATTAGTATACGCACGACGAGGAAGTCCGTGTTCAATATTTGAAATAAGTTTTCGTTCAAAAAAAATACGATTGCGACCTTTAAGCGCAATTTCATCATAATACACAAGTATATGAGATGAACGTATCATATAATACTTAGAGCTAGAAAATTATTCATTGAATCCTTCCAATCTGGCAAATGTGGCGCTTTCGTGTTTAACAAAATACTATAACGTGGCACATGAGCACTTCGTGGAAATTCAGCTCGCGTTACCGGCTGAATCGTCGCGTCTTTTTTAATTCTGTCGGCTATGAGTCGCGCGCAATCATACCACGTACCACTTCCTTCATTAACGAGATGATATATACCGTAGGCAAATTTTTCATTCAATAATTGTTGTGTAGCCCGCGCAAGATCTACAACGTTAGTGAATGCGCCTGGTTCTTCATCAACAAACTGCAAAGGAATATTTTTTTGCAATAACTGAATAACAAGATTCACAAAACTTTGTTTAGAAAGTTTACTTCTTGCATTATTTCCATACAACCGCGATGTTCTTATAATATAAAACTTTTCGCATGAGTTTTTAACATTCTCCTCACCCCTATATTTTGATTCTCCATATGCATTGACGGGGTTTTGTTGAGTTTGTTCATCATATCCATTGGGCAAATTTCCCTCAAAAACATTGTCAGTTGAATACGTTATCAGTGGAATGAGCAATTCTGAACATATTCTCGCCATCTGTAGGGGAACTTCACTATTTAATAGCAAAGCCCGATTCACACCTCCAGAATCCCCAATTTTTTTTTCTTGCTCCGCACCATCCACATCATTCCACGCGACACAATTGATAACCGCATCGGGTTTCGTAGCTTGTAATTCATTTTTTAATCGAACAAAATCTAATACATCAAACGCAGGAAGATCATACGCCACAACTTCGCAATCAAAAAAAACTTCTTGAAGCGCTACTCCGAGCAATCCTTCCGCGCCAAAAATACATATTTTCATACGCGTAACGCCTTTTTAATTTTTGAATATATCATTCCGATCGCCATACATAATGGATCCAAAATTCCCGCGATAATTGCGATACAAATTCCATGATGTTTGTAGTAATAACGAAATAAACTTTGCTCCCAAATTATTAACCTACGCATAAGTGGAATTTGTGAAATCCCCGTTTGACTTTCGTGTAAAAGAGAAACTTTTGGACTATAATATATTTTGAATCCTGCTCGTCGCGCGCGAATACAAAAATCATTTTCTTCAAACCAAATAAAAAAACCTCCATCCCACAAACCAATCGTCTGTAATACAATGCGTGGCATAAGCGTAACCGAAGCATTAATTTGTTCAACCTCCTGTTCTCGTTCATAATCAACAACTGGTTTGTAATGCAACAAACGAGAAGAAATAATTTTAGTAAGTGTTGGAAGATGCGAAATTGAACATTGTATTTTTCCGCTCGGCAAAATAATTTTAAAACCTAACGCGCCAAGATTTGGTAATTTTTGCGCAATTTCTATCATAGTGACAAAAGATGGAGCGAGAAGCAACGTATCCGGATTTAACAAAAGAACATACTCCCCTTGCGCCTTTTCCATCCCACGATTTGCCGCGCTTGAATATCCTACATTTTTTTCATTACAAATAAGTTCAAATTTTTCTACAAATTGATTGTGGAATTGAAATTGCGATAAAAATTGTCGCGTTGAATCTTGTGAATTATTATCAATGACAAAAACTTCACATGACACATCTGCAAATTTTTCAATTGATACAAGTAAGCGTTCTAAACTTTGCTTTGTATTCCATGTAACAATGACGATTGATAATTTGAGATTCATAATGAATTACGATACATTATTTCATCATAATCTGCAATTACGAAATTAAAAGCCCCAAACTCGTACAGAGTCTGGGGGCACAACACTGAACAAAACATTACGCTACGGCACAGAACAGGACGTTACAATAATAACTATGACAAAAAAGTCATCCTATGTCAATAATCACCACTATACATCCATAAAAAAAAAGCCGTTTTTTGTAAAACGGCCAAAACTCACGCGGCGTGCAAATAAACTCGTGAACGCGATCCCGACGACTTCTTGCGAATCAGCTTCTTGCTGATAGACCGGACAAGTCCTCGAGTAGAGTTCTCGTCAACACACGCAAGATCGTCAACATGAAGCGTCAAAATAGTACCACGAGTGTCAACGCGCTGAACGTTGACGTGATAGTCGCCACATACGCTCAATATTTGAAGTATCAATCCAAACCACGGATGGCGTGGATTCATTGGCGTAACAAGCGATTGCACGTAAAACAACTCGGTGAGTGGTGAATTCTCAAGATTATCGCAATTTGAAACTGTTCGTAAAAGTGCTGACACAGGTGTTCTCCCTTATTGGTAGAGTAACTGATTGTTGTAGCACGTTGCTCGATGTCCGAAAGATCAAGGACACTTGTCGAGCGAGGATGGAAAGAAAGAAGGTACGTAAACTATACCACAATTTTTACTGTGTGTGTTAAACTAACTGTGGATAACTTTTGTACACATACGAGGGCCCACAAATGTTGACGAATATGATGTTTGAGAATATACTTTTTTTATGACTATAAATTCTACATGTCGGGCGTGCAACGACAAACGACTACATAAAATAATTGATTTAGG
>CAYVCS010000127.1:0-30141 GCA_964450455.1 uncultured Gammaproteobacteria bacterium
GCCGTTGTGGCCGTGTAAAGATGTTAGTGAACGTTTCTTTCATTGTGGAGTGGATTGCACATGAGTGTTTCTTCAATTTCTGACATACTTGTCTGAAAAGCTATGTCACTTTGCGACGTTCTATCTGTAAGTAAATGAATATCCGCCGCACTAATTTGCAGTGGAATCGCATACGCTCTTTGAGTCATCGCGGAAATCACGCGATCCATCAATCCGAATTCATGACGGATGATTGTGAGTAGATGAGCATCAATACGCGAAATATCTGCATAGACTTCATCAGCGCCAGTCAAAAGTTGTTGCGTTGCAATAACCAATTCACGTTCATCAAATCGTGGCATAACTGTTTGAATACGTGCTTCAACTTTGTTGAACAATTCACGTAATGCGTCAACACGATTTTGTAATATAGTACTCTTTGCTCGAAATTGACGAATACCTTCATCAATTTTTTCAATCATTTCTTCAGCGATAACACTGCCATGCGCAAGTGTTTCACGAAACAACGATCGTTTTGATTCAAGATTCCAAATGACTTCATTATTTTTTTGAATTTCTGCAAGAAGTACACTTGATTCTCCAAGTAATAGCTCACGCGCTGATTTCATACGTCGTTCAATAAATGTGAGAACATAATTTTTGAACGATATCTTTGAAGTCAGCGATTGTTTTTCGCGCAAATGAGGATGAAGACGAAATCCAAATACGGAAGCGGCGATCGAGCCGATTGTAAAACTTGCGAGATGGATAGCGAGCATGAGGAGGAAGGCGGGTTCTATTTTCCAAAGTACTAGTGACCCTAAACCACTTACCAAAAATATACAAAGATCCAACATAACGTAAATCGAAGCAACCACTCGTCTAAAAATTGCATATTCGTCTTTACTAACAGGCATGAGAAGTATATCAGTTTCCTCCTTAGAGGAATATTTCATCAACGGATTCAAACCACAAAGAAGTGGTATCCATGCAACCGCGAGACCAAGTTTTGTTCTACCACGAACTTCAATTCTATAGGGATCTTTTGTAAATCCATCAACTTGCTTTTCAATTGCTTCCAACAATTCGTCAGCCGTCTCACAATCTTCTATCCGTTTAGAACTAGCAAACCATCTACTCGGCCACAAACGCTGAAACCATCTCATGTTGTTTCTCCTTTAATTGTAAAAGAACCTACCAAAACAATAGCTTACTTTCAGAAAAAAGTCAAGATTCGCTAGGTACTGCCGATAAGTTTCACCGCATCCGCGATAACGCGGGCGCTGTTGGCTTCAAAGAGGGATGGTAGAATACGATCTGGAGTTGGATTTTGTATCATTCCTGCGAGGGCGTATGCGGCAGAAAGATACATCTGTTTTGTGAATTTTGGTAAACGTGCTTCTAAAACTCCTAAAAATAATCCTGGGTAGGCGAGAACGTTATTCACTTGGTTGGGAAAATCAGATCTGCCTGTGGCGACAATATATGCACCGCCTTTTTTTGCTTCGTCAGGCATAATTTCTGGTGTGGGATTTGCCATAGCCATCACAATAGATTTCGCGTTCATGGTACTGATATCTTCCGCAGTTACAATATTTCCTTTTGAAACACCTATAAATACGTCGGATCCTCGCAATACATCTTTAAGAGATCCTCGTTCTGACGTTTTATTTGTTCGTCGCGCAATGGCACGTTTATAGATATTTGTTTCTTCTGTATCACAAATCACTCCTTGTGAATCAACTACTTTCACGTGCTGAACCCCTGCATCAAGTAATAAATCTGCTATAGAAAGTCCTGCAGCTCCGGCTCCATTGATGACAACTTTGACATCAGCAATATTTTTATCTGCTACCATAAGCGCGTTGATAAGCGCGGCTAACGTTACAACCGCTGTTCCGTATTGATCGTCTTGCATAACAGGAATAGACAATTCTTTTTCAAGTCGTTCAATAATTTCATAACATTCAGGAGCTTTCACATCTTCAATATGAATTGCTCCAAACGTTGGTTGCAAACATTTGACTGTTTGAACAAATTCGTCAACTGAACTGACCTTGAGACATAACGGAAATGCATCAAGTCCGGTAAATTTTTTATACAAAATGCATTTTCCTTCCATCACAGGAAGTCCTGCTTCGGGACCAATATTTCCTAATCCCAAAACACTTGAGCCATCAGTAATTACGGCGACTGTATGCGATTTAATCGTCAGATTCCACACTTCTTCCGGATGTTTTGCAATCACGCGACATGGTTCGGAAACTCCCGGAGTATACGCGATTGAAAGATCTTCTAGTGTTTCAAGGGGAAACGTTGAAACAATGGACATTTTACCTTTTAACTCACGATGACGTCGTAGCGATTCATTTGAGTAGTCCATATTGTTTACACATTATAATGATGTTGATGATTATTAAACGTCGTTTCTAATGAATCTTACGCAATAATTTTCTCACTCGCAAATGTTGGAATTTTTTTGTGAGCTGAAAATTAAATAATTTAAATTCTAACTCTTACTCATAATCAATCGCTTCTGGATCCCCGCTGCGGCGAGGATGACATGGACGGAATCATCTTAGGAAATTAAAAATAATACTTTAGCATTCTCTGTTGTTTGATGCGCAACTTCATCTAAGGATACATGCTTAATGTCTGCAACTTGTTGCGCAATATAGGAAACATAGTGGGGTACATTTCTCTCTCCTCTAAAAGGAACTGGTGTGAGATACGGCGCGTCAGTTTCAATGAGCAAGTGCGTAAGGGGAACAGCGCGAACAGCATCATATAAGGTATCCATACTTGTTGCATCAGATTTTTTTGGAGGAAATGTGATAATTCCGGTAAATGAAACGTAAAAACCGAGAGCAATATATTCGCGAGCATGACTAGGCAGACTCGTAAAACAATGAATGACACCACGACGTGCTAATTTTCCCTTTGATACATATTCTTTCAAAATTGCGATTGTTCTGTCATGTGCATCACGAATATGTAGAATGACAGGGAGATGTATTTCGTCGGCTAAATCAAGTTGCGCACGAAAAACTTGTTCTTGTTTTTCATGAACCATATTCTCGTCTAGGTCTTTTGGTATACGAAAATAATCTAATCCACATTCCCCTATCGCGACAACACGTTCAGATGAAAGGGCAAGTTGTTTATAATATGCATAATCAAAATCTTCTTCACGTGTCATAAATGGATGTTCATCTTCATCAATATACACAGGAAACAAATGGTTCGGATGCAGACCAACACTACACCACAAACCATGTGGGTACTTTTCGGCAATCGCTATTCCATTATAACTTGTATCTTTTTGTGTTCCAACAGTTATCATCCATGTATCACGCGAAAGCGTGTCCACGATAACACTATCCATATCATTTTTGAAACTATTAAAGTGCACATGACAATGAGTATCAATCAACATATTTTGGCAAATGGTCAGGAAGTCGGTCAAAAATAGTGATACTATTTTCAAGAACTGGCCATAAAATTTGTGAAGCAGTAATTGATGATTGCGCAACTCGTGAATCATCAAATTGCGATGTCCAACCTTTGACGATAGGAAATTTTTGAGCGAATGAAAGAATTAGTCCTACAACAAGAAGACCTTCAATTAATCCAAGAACGCAGCCTGCCAAACGATTCAAAAGTCCAAAAAAAGGGACGATGTGTGTTGTGTCAAAAAATTTTTCTATAAGCATAAAAGCCACGCCGCAAATTCTACTAAGTAGTATAAACACAATAATAAATCCTAGAATATGTGCTGTAGCATCTGATAGTTTAAATCGCGTGAGCAACCAATCTGCCAGAATAGAAAACCATTTACTTGCACCATATGCGCCAAGCATCGTTCCAAGAAGAGAGCCAAGCGTATGTAAAAAACCAAACCAAAAACCCAGTAGTGCAAATAGTGCCAAAACGATTGCAAGTAGTAAATCAATGTTCATAGTTATATATAACCAACGAGTGAAATTTTTAGGTGATGTATTTTAAAGCTTTCACGATACATCAATGCTTGTAAAGCAAAAAAAGTTACCCACGCGTTGATATGTTTGTTAGGCAATACACCATCTATAGAATAAAAAAATCCTCCGCTATTCATGCTGTGATGATACGCGCTACAAAGTCGTTGTTCTAAATGGTCAATTTTGTGCGGACTCGCTACACTATATCCGAGGGATTCTAGCGCACTCGACAATCGTAGTGTCTGCGCGATGACATCCATCCTCTGCAGTTGTGATGGTACACCATTGATAACAGACGCGGGAACTCCTCCATCTTCCGATTGATGAGACATACTCCATTGTACAGCTTTTAAAATAGTGGGCAATAGTTCAGTCCGCTCTCGCGCTTGCGCATAATACAAGAGTCCTTCAGCGGTGTAGCTATGCGGGTGAAGTTCCACATGGTCACGATCTTTGAATGATACAAATGCGCCTGACGGCTGTTGAAAATTGAGTGAATAGGCAACTAATTTATCTAACGAAGCGTATAGCTCGCCATCATTACGAACGCGGGCGTAATCAGATAATCCAATTAATGCTTTTGCGTGGTATGCTCCACTTTGTGTAGACCATTTTTCTGTATGATCAAACCAATCTTGTTTGATAGCATCGTAATACGCATACATTGAACCATTAGATTTTTGTGATGAACATAAAAAACGAGCGAGAATATGAGCAGTATCTAAAAATGAATGATCGTTAAATACCTGAAAACACGCCATCAATCCATTTAAAACCATCGCGGTATCAAACACATATAATGTGTCTGCTGAAAAGTCAAAATGTTGATCATAGGTTGCGCTATTTTGATAATATTTTCGAGTTCGCACTCCGCCTGAATTATGTAACGCAATTTCTTTAAGCCATTGATGCGCAATACGTGCTCGTTCGTGTAACATTGCTAGCTGTTGTGGTTGTTGACGTGCGAGATACGCAAAACATGAAAGTCCGTATCCAGTAATTTCACTATACATATACGGATATGTTCCATTTTCAAGGTCAAACCATGCGTTAATAGCTCCGTTATGAGTAGGGTCAGACGAGTTATTTTGTATACCAGAATGTAAAATCCAATCTATGGTTGATGTTGCAAGTATCTCACGCGTGATTGGTTTTACGAGAGTTGTGTCCATACTTTCTAGGATTTAGGAATTAGCTTGTTAGCTTCTTAGGACGTTGGCGGTCGCGACTTCTATTCGTGTCATTCCCTTCAGCAGGACTAGCCCGACCGAGATCGGGAATCCACAACTCCGTCAACGTATACTAGGTTGTAGGAACTAGCTTCTTAGCTTATTAAGCGTTCACGTTGGCGTTTCCTAAAAAGCTAACAAGCTAAATCCTAATATCTAGTTTAGCTAGCTTTTTAGCTTCTTAGGAAACTGTTACGTCAATCTCCTAAAAAGCTAATAAGCTAATTCCTAATGTCTAGCCTAGCTAGCTTCTTAGCTTATTAAGCGTTGACGTTCGTATTTCCTAAAAAGCTAATAAGCTAATTCCTAATACCTAGCTTAGCCTAGCTTAGTCGGACAAAATAAAAAGTCACACTGTGTGTGACTTAAGAATACTTTATGATTTCATCATATGCAAGTATTGAAACTGTGATTACCGCTTCGCATCCTTCACGAGTACACTGTAGGGTAAAAAATTCTTTTGTTTTGTCATCCATACTCACACGTTGAAATGCGATTCCACACTTACACACATACTTAATAAATCGCGCGGGATGACCTTTTACAAGACAATAATCTGGAACAGAGTGTAATACTAATGAACGCATATGCACAAATGCATAACGACCAATGCTGACACTTGGCGCAATTGATGACGCCATCCCAATTCTACATCCTTGTTGATATATGGTAGGTTTATCGTCCGAGATATCTCGGATACGATGCGATATCGGAGATGGGTCATTAGCGTTTGCAACTTGCGGTCCGATAAATACATCGTCATAAACAATAAGTGGTCGATACAAGAGCGCGTGATTATGAATCATCACGTTGTTGCCAATTTTGACGTCGCGGTCAATATATACACCATTGCCAATCGTACAATTTTCTCCAATGACGGCTCCATCTCCAATTTGAACGAATGCCCAAATTTTTGTCCCTTTTCCTATTGTTACATTCTCACCAATGATAGAGGTCGCGTCACAGTACACACCTTCAGGAATGAGCATGATGTTTCTCCCTTACAACTACTTTTTCAAAGAACCATTCAACATTCTTTCTTATTCCCTCTTTAATGTCAACAGACGTTGTATATCCAAACAATTCAAATGCAAGCGCAGGGTTACATCGCATGGTCTGTACTTCAGACATTCGCGCGTCTATATGCACAATATTTGAAGTTGAACGCGTGTACTCCTTAACCAAGTGGGCAACTTCATTGACTGTGACATCAACACCACTTCCAAAATTAACCGCGCGACCTATTGCTTTTTCATGTTCTCCCATAATAAGAAATCCACGAACTGTATCATCAACATAGGATAAATCACGTGTTTGGGTTCCATCACCATAAATCGTGATATCCTCTCCCGCGCACGCGAGTGCAATGAACTTCGGAATAACATCGTATGTGTGTCGTGGCCCATACGTATTGAATGGACGAATAATCGCAACAGGCAATTTATAGGTAACATGATACGCAAACGCATATCGGTCGGCAGAAACTTTTGACGCTCCATACGGAGATGTTGGTCGTAATTCTGTGAGTTCATCAATCGCGCCAGAACAGTGTCCATATATTTCAGAACTTGAAGTAACCACAACTCTCTCCACGCCAGCATCCATTGCCGCTTGCAGAACATATAATGTACCTGTCGCGTTTGTTCTGTGAACTTCAAGTGGTTGCTTAAACGATTTGGGAACATACGCATCAGCCGCGAGATGAAAAATTATTTGTGGAGCAATATCTTTTATCATCATGACTGCATCAGGAGAACCAATGTCGCCTGCAATTATATGTTCAAGCTTTTCTTTGCAATGCAACAAATTTTTCAGTGTATTAACATGCGTTCCCGTAACAGAATTTCCGCGCACAAATATAGACACATACGCGCCTAATGCTATAAGTGCGTCCACGAGATGCGAACCCATAAAACCGTCAGCACCGGTTACGAGAACGCGTTTTCCTTTATAGTAGTCGCTCATAGCTTCTCCTTTTTGTTAGACAACACCGATTAATGCGGGAATTTCCCTTAATGAACGTACTCCTAAATACGGAATTTGTAAAGCAGAGAATTCTTGCGCGGAAAATGTTCCTAAACGTGCGATGAATCCAAGTTGATTAGCATACGCCATTCGCGCATCAGACAAAGAATCACCGACAAACAACATCGCATCAAAAGAAATATCAAATTGTTGCGTGATACTGTGTATATGATCTCGTCCCTTTTTAAAACCTTTTCTAAATCCAAACGATGCATCAATCGGGAGCATATACCGACTGACATACTCACGAACATTTTCTTCCGCGTTATTACTTGAAATGATAGTTTTTATCCCCTCATTTTGCAATTGCGTGAGCGTCTCTATAACGTCGTGAAATGGCGGCGTTCCAAACATTACCGACAATTTATTGTGTTCAAATTCTGACTCCGCAAAATTATTTCGCTGGTCTTTGCCTACAATAAGTTCAAGCTGTTCACAAAACGGCGCGCCTGATGTATCTATATATGCTTTCAATCCTTCACCCATTCTAATGTCAAAAATTCTATAAAGCACATCTGCCGCAACTTCTGCATATCCATTCATCGTATCAGCAATCGTTCCATCAAAATCAAAGAGAATCGCTCGTGGTTTTTGAAAAACTTGAACACTCATATGTGTCGCGAAAGCGCGATTATGGTCGCTCTATTTTTCACATATTTATAAACAAGCAATAGAGTAAAAATACCTGCGTAAAAATATAGAAATATATCAACGCGATGTACAAGTACCGCAAAAAATAATAATGGCATCATTCCATTTACTGTTGAAACATTTCTGTATAATGAATAGACGAATGTTTTTGGTGTTTCTGCTCCTTGTTTTTTCCAGCCATACGTAGTTCCTTTCACTTCATCAATATGTCGCATAACTGCCATTAAGCGAAATTCAGCCAAACGAAATGTTAATTTTGCGCATGTTGCTATCGCGCTTGCAAGAAGCGGAAATAATGTGGCAGATGCGAGAGTTGCGCCGATTCCTATGGGTAACAACATACATGCATATTGGATATCATGAGAAACTGGCTCAACATATACTCCACCAATATCATATTTTTTCATAACATTCCGAAAACGCGCTACTTCCCCATCAACCGCATCAAGCCAATATGCTAACACCATCAACGCTAATCCATATAGTTGCATACGTGTTGTTTGGAATACAAAAAGCGAACAGCCAACAATAAACACAGAACTCCCAAGTATCGTTATATGATTTGGAGTTAACGGCGTCTTGATAAAAAACCACGTCAAATAAATAGAAAAAAAACGGTTTGTTTTTCCCCATATAGTTTGTGACGCCTGCGACGGAGAATTTTTTGATGTTTGGCAAATTTTTCGCAATTCTGAAATTGTCATACGTTTAATGTAATGAGTGAACAATTCTATATAGCGTATCCCGCACAGATCTATAAAAAATATAGTATACGGTATACAGAAGATTAATTCTAGTGTTCGTCTGAAATGGAATTTCTTTGAGTTTACTTGTTTGACGCACTGCTACAATCTGAATCCGTGTTGGTTTATTTTGATTATACAATATAGGTTTGAAACCAGCATAATGCAACGTCCAAAATAATGTTGCGGGAGAAAAATTAATAGGATGCAACATATCAAAAAATTGTCCTACCGGTTTTTTGAAATCTATGACATTTGGTACTTCAATGTATATAACGCCGTCCTCGTGCAGATAGGTAGCAATAGTTGTGAGAATAGCAGTGGGATGAATAAAATGTTCAAGTACATGATGCAAAATAATAGCATGATACTGTTTTTTTGGTAATTCTGAATGAGAGAAAGTTTCAAAATCCATGGAATATACGCGTAGGCCATACTGTTTTCGCGCATATTCAGATTGTTCGTTTGACGGCTCTATCATTTCAGCTCTTACTCCTAATTGCTCTTTTAGATATGATGCTGTTGTCCCAAGTCCTCCGCCAATTTCAAGTGTACAATTTCCCTCGCGTACGAATGGACGCAGTGCATTCGCGATAGATATATTTTTTTGATCAGTATTTTTTTCAAATACGATTGCGTTATTTTTTGTGCCAACTTCTCCACGCTCTAACACATACATAGAATGATAAAACTTGCTGTACGAAAGAGCAGTTGGTCGAGGATTGATAAATACCAACGAACACGAATGACATATCACATTATTGACCGCGTACAAATCTCCATTCTTTTTAATAATTCCTTCGCGAGCAATCGTAGTAAAAGAATCCTCTCCGCACAAAGGACAATACATCACATTCTCATATTCAAGATTTAAATGTGTTACGTTTTTTTTCATACGATTTAATTCAGAATTCTGATTTCACTACCTATGACTGTAGAGAAATGCGATCTTCGGGCGCTTCGGTTTCAACCTCGTTCTACGTACTTTCGAGTACGTTTCACTTCGGTTCTCCCTCCAGCATCCCGAATCTCATCATTTCTCTACAGTCACTACCTCATAAATTTGCACTCCTTCTGCATCATAAATTTTTTTAATTCCTTTTAAATTTGAAACACCATACGATCCTAGTACTTTTTCGTAAGGTCCGTCGTACAAATAATCAACGTGATATTTTTGCAACAAATTTTCATTGCGTTCTATTTTTTTATATTCATCAAATAGATGTGACATCACCGCGCCAGAACTACCAAATGGCGTGCTGGATGCATATTCGTCGAGCGCATCACTTCTAAAATAATTACCAAATAGTTGAAATCCAATTATATTTTCCGTGTATAGGGCATAGGAATCAGAACGACCACGTTGACCAGTTAAAGTATCATGTAATGTTGAATCAGCAATACTATATAATTTATTGATTGACAACCAGCGATCTATAATTTCTGAAAATGGAGCAGTTGACGAAAATGCTGAAGGGAGAACAGAGTATGAAGCTGTATAGACAGGAATTAAACCATTCATAACTGTAGAAGGAGTGCCGACGACACTACCTTTTGGAATATTTTTGTTCATAAACATGAGCGAGGAGCGAATTGAACGAGGCATTATGGAACGAGAGAAAAGTGCAGTGCCTTCACCATATTCAGCTTGAACTGACCTGAAGAGAATAACAGACGTTATACAAATCAATAAAAAACTAACAAGAATTTTTACTTTTTGTTGAGAAACAACATGCCTAACGAAATATCGTAGAATAGTCACATATGCGAGTGACATACCAATATATATAGGTTCAAGCGAGGAGCTATAGAGAGGAAAATGAACGTCAAATATACGTTCCGCGTTCTTTATAATAAATCCAGAAAAAAGAAACGATACAATGAGCATGGCAAAGCGATGATGATTAGATTTTTTTCCCCACATAATAACTAATGCAATGAGCAGAGCAACTATCATGCCATATATCCAAAAATCATACAGAATTCCAGAAGATATTGACGAGGGAAGGCGACGCCATAATTCTAGATTGTGTGGAAGTTTACTCAATGACCATATGTTGAGAAACAAGGGAATTGAGAAGACAAGAAAAAGTGGAATCATTGCCATCAATGATTTTAATCCATCGGTATCGCGCATAATGAGCGACCACGCTACAAAAATTACAAGCGCTAATACCACATAGAGCGTAGCAGGAGGATAGATATACAGAAGTAATATAGAACAACCAGTAAAAATTCCAATCCATTTTTTGGTTTGTTGTTCGGTAAGTTTAAACAACGCATATACAGAACCTATAAAAAGTGGCCACGCAGGAAATAGTGGGACTATCCCCTGTTTATCTAATAATAATTCTTTTGGATATTCTGCGGTAAAAAAAAGTGTTTTGAATAGCGCGCCAAGACCGATAACGTCATGAGGAATCAGATACAGTGCAAAATATGTTGCATTCGTAAATAAAAATGCAAATAGTATTGACCAAACAAACGATTGTATCAGCAGACGCGAAAGATGATATGAGAGAACAAACACCAAAATAGCAGATATAAATAATCCGCACACTAATTGAAAAGATAATGAACGAGTAATGAAAAATAATGGAAACGAAAGAACTGGCGCAACCATATTCCACGAATATTGTAAACCATGTCCGAGCACTCTGCCATCACGTAAAAACCAATCCCCATCCACTACGTGACGGAAAAATGGAGCGGAATTAATGAGATGTTCGGAATATAAAAATGAAAAAAAATCAATTGATACAGATTTTTGAACCTGTTGCATGCCGACAAAGATATACCGCACAATAAACAAAAATCCAGATATACTAGAGAATATTGCGATAAGTAGCGTCTCGCGACTACACGAAAAAGAAATTGAATGTTCTTTTTTGAATTGCTCAATAATTCGTTCTTTAGTTGAGCGAGAAACTGCATGGGGTGCGTTTGATTGTTCATCCATATATAAGAATGTTTTATCATTAAACGTCAAATGAAGCCGTAGTGACAGAGTACTCCGAGGGGGTAGAGAACTCGTAGCACGTTCACTCCCAGCCAACACGTCATTTCGAGCCGAAGCGAGAAATCTCGTACACGTTCATGTTCTCGAGATATCTACCCCTTCGGAGTACCATGTCACCACGATTAGATATGACGTTGAAAGTGCGGTTTGATATGACGTTGAAAGTGCGGTTCGATATGACGTTTAGATATATCAGTTAAGAACGTAATAAATTAATAATCTGTTGAGCTCGCTGTTCCCATGAATAGTTCAGTACAAATTCATATGCATGTTGAGGGCGAGAAAACGATGTATCGTTCATTGCCTCTTTAATTGCCTCCGCCAATGATGTTGGTTTGTCCGCTTCCGCAAAAAAAACTTTTTCTTCATCTACAATCTCACGAATACTTGGAATGTCGGTAACAACAACAGGTTTTTTTGTTGCCATATATTCAAACAATTTCAGTGGTGATGATTCATAATTTCCAATTGAAAATTGTGCAGATGTGGGCAAAACTAATACATCGGCACACGCGACATAGCGTAACATATCTTCTCTTTTTTTGAAACCACATAGTGTAACATTTGTGATGTGTTCACGTGTCAGAAACTGACGCAGTACTACAACATCAGATTCTGTACCACCAATAAAAAGAAATTGCGTGGACTCGTCAAATAATTGAGCGCATCTCGCAAGCGAATACACACCTTTCCATGTATACAAATGTCCCGTATAGATAATATATTTTTTGTGTATATCTAATCCGAGTTGTTTCTTTGCGACGTCTTGAGACAACAATTTAGAAAATACTTCACAATCAACTCCATGATGCGCTCTATGAATTTTTCGTGTTCTGCCAAATGTATTTTTAAGCAATTGTTCTTTAAAGTTATTGGTAACTACGACATACGGAAGTCCACGAATCATCATGGTATTCAACAGGGTCTTCGCTGGAGCATCGTGTATTTCATAACCAAAATGTGTAATGTATGGTCCTAACACAAACGAACTTATTGGGTCTCTTGAATATACTAAAGCCGACCTCATGGCAGGAATGTACGCTATAAGTCCAACGAGAAATGAGAATGCATGTAAGTAATACGCGATAGCGCGTGGAATATATTTGAAGGGAAATAAATCAATAGATCGTATTCTCGTAATTTTGAATGCGTTAGACGGGATTCCATAAAATTGAAATGGATCTTCGGGATGATCAGTTTTGCGCATAGGAACTAACAGTTCAACATCCTCACCGTTGTTTGCAAACGCCAAACACATACGCATTATTTGCCACGAATGTGCGCGTTCAGAGGGTAGTCGCATGTTAGCAATGTAAAATAGTTTTGACATGAAAAAAAGCTGATTAGGAATTTATATTCTCACTTTTTTTGAAAGAATAAAAAAATGTTTTGTAGGAACATCTGCGGGAACAAAATGTTTTACGACAACAAATCCAGCGCGTTCAATTGCATGAATAAATCGTTTGAGCGAATATCCACGCTTACCAATTTCCCAATAATGTTGACCATCAAACGTGTGAAATTTCCATGACGCTATTTTATAAAAAAAATCTTTCCATCCTACAGTTGGAATATGAAGTCCTGCTTTAAAAAGTGTTATTCGCGAATCAGGAACAGAAATAACCGCGCCATATTTCGCAACTCTATATATTTCTAAAAGTGCGCGCATAGTATTTTCATAGGGAAGATGTTCTAGAACTTGACTGCACAATACGACGTCATAAGAATTGCTAGCAGAGGGAATATCGGTTATTGAACCAACTAAATTCGGCTTCAATTGTTCATCAATATCAAGTGTTGTGATTGCAATTCCCTGACGAGCAAGATAATTTCTAACCATATTATTTCCACATCCAATCTCAAGAACTGTTGTCGGCTTTAATGAACAAACGGATTGAATTTGATACCAATACGAAAGCCATCGCGCCTTGTGATCATAGTTGAGGTCGTAATGTTCTTTTGCAACTTGAATATCTGATGACATATTTTTGGCGATTTTAGATTTATTTTACGATTTTAGATTTTAGATTGACGATTTTAGATTGTGGAAAAAAAATTAAATAAATTTATTTCCATTCTGGATAAATGCTTTGACATCTTGTTTTGATGGTAGGGAATAATATGATCCAAAATCAGGATTTTCCTCTTTCTTGCTTTCATTTCGTTCAAGAGTCGCGAGTACACTCCACAAATCCGTGGACATATCCCCATAAATCCTCTCATATGCGACAACCACGCTCTCAAAATGTTCATCATATTCTTTTTGAAATAAAATTTTTCCCTCATCAATCTTTGGGCTCATCAAATGATATGACACTCCAACCTTACGCTTTTTTTCTTTTAATGTCCAAAAAACTGGCAAAAGTCCTTTATAATGTGGTAAATATGCGCTATGTTTATTGATGAAACTGAATTTAGGAATGGATAATACATTTTTTTTTATAATAAATCCACACGTAGAAACAACAACATCAGCGCGATGCGCATTCAACAAATCTATCATCGCTTGAGTATGTGGCGACTCTAAACTATAGAATGTCGCGTTACTTTCTCTCGCTAATTCACGAAATGTGCGAGCGCCATTTTCCGAACTCAAAAAATTTTTGCATTGTTTCAGACATGAATACCACACAAGTTTACAAAAGGTTTTCAATCCAAAATGCGAAATATAATACCAATAAATTTCACATCCTCGTAAACTTCCAAGTGTTGATGGAACAGTTACCATCGCCGAAATAGAATCTGATGATTTTTTTTGTTCAACAAATTTTTTCCACATCGGAAACAAAAATACAGTATCGTTTTCTGTTAAAATAACTATATTCATACAAGTTGCGTTTTAATAGTTGTCGCAATTTCATCAAGTCGTGCAAATGAATGTTCTTTTGACAATTGTTCTATAATCCCGCGCATCAGAGCAATTTTTTTTGCGAGTGGTACATCCATTCGTTCAAATGGGGAAAATGAATTGCGATGAGTTTCAAGTATGTTGTGAGGAATATCAACTGATAAATCAGAAAGATCAGCAGGATGAGCAAGATAATAAAATCCAGCTTGCTCTGCGGCATACTTAACAAGAATATTAAACAAAAATTTTGGATAAAAAAATGCCATCGTGTGCCATACGGGTAAACGAAATATAGAGACAGTTGGCAAGGGTAACATGAGAATTCCCGTGTCATTGTGGGCATGCATATTTTCTGGCAAGGCAAGATATGGTTTACGATTTCCACATAAGGTAATTTTTTTGTCGTTACGGGAAAACATTCGTGTATCAAAATTACCATGAATACGAGAAATGAGCGCAAGTTTTGCTAACGCTCCATACAATATAGGACTTGGAAATGCTGACGTATCATATAGATAGTTCAAATCAATAAGTGTTTGTAGAGTCGCGCGGCTTGTACTCCATGTTGGCGCAATATATCCACGTGGTTCAATTCCCGTAGTCATTGTAATCAATTCATGGGATCGTGTAATTTCGTCGCGCTGAAAATCATCAGACATTGCTCCCAAATTTTCATGATGCGTCCACGAATGATTTCCTATTTCATGTCCTTCACTTGACCAACTTTTTACTCGCGCGGCAACTTCAGGATTTTCAAGGTCTCGCCCAATCATAAACAAAGTACATGAAATTCCGAATTCATTTGCAATTGCAAAAAAACGATCCGCAATTTGAAAAAAAGATGGATCACGATGAAGTGTACGATCAATAGATAAAGGAAAATAAAGAGAATCAAAATTGATGTTCCATGCGATTTTCATAACAAAACTAGTATGACAAAATTAGTAATTTTGTACCGTTAATTAATTTTATAAATGGAAACTAAACCATGTTTGTACACCTCGTGTATATTGCTCAAACCAGACGAATCAAAATGTCCCAGATATCTTTCATAGGGACCAACATACAAATAATCTGCGCGATACGGAAGTGCAATAATAGAGGATTTCAATACACGCGCGTCATTGAATAATTTTTTAAGTCGTTCGTATTCATTTTGCGGAACTTTATATAATTCAGGATGAGAATAATCTGATTTCATACGACTCCTAAACGTATCGCAATACATTGTGTAGATAAGGTCAAAATCATAATTACGAATCATATTTTCAAATTTATTATATGAACCCCTAAATCCGCTGATAAACATTTTTTCGCTTACATCAAAAATAGCGTACACATCAGCATATCTATGCTCCACTTCAGATTGTCTCGCGAGTGTGTAACATCCCAGTGGAACATACACATCCATATGGGTAAAAAACGGAATATACACATTCATACGAGTTGATGGAGTCACAATGACATCTCCATTCTCTGTATTCTCATTAATCCATCGAAAAGAATCTTGAATGTCAGTGGGAATTGTATAAAGCGAAAATTCTCTTACACTCATCATGATAGTTAATGTTGTCGCACTCACTAAAAAAACAGCACAACTCAAAAGCATGATACGTTTTCCCCATCTATGCATTGAGCGAGAATGATTCCAGAAAAAACGCTCTATCAATAATCCAACAATAACAAGAAGTGCAAATAATTTTGTATATACGGCAACTCTGCTTCCCCAATGGTCTGGCTGTGGATTAAAGCCGATAAAAAGTTGCAAATTGATGACAATGTATGCGGGAATAAGTAATGAACCAAAAAAAAGTACTTTTTCTTTCTCATGTTTCATGAAAAAAAAGTATAGTATTGCGCACATCACAACAACGAATATAAGCACATCAAACGATCCTTCTCGCACATATCTACCATACTCAATTCCTACTCGTTCAACTAATTGCGGATATTCAGGAAGTGAGCGACTTTTCAGCATGTGGACAATATAGGGAATCGCGATAATCAAGGAAGTGGTGAAATACAACATTATAGATTTCAAAAAAGTACGATAGAACAACAGCGTTCCTAGAAAAAGTATCAACGACATAACTGCCGCATATCCCGCATAAAAAAAATAAATATACGGTAATAATCCACACGAGATACCCGCAACAACTACTCGTATCCACGAAGGTTTCATCAGCATGCGAGCTGAACACAATAAAAAAATCAAGAAAAAAATAATTCCCGGCATAGGAATCATAAAACGCGTAACTGCGATATCAAATGAACGTTCAAAAAAATTAACTACACTAACGTCGTGAATATATGCGAGAGATGCAACAATAATATTGGGGAAAAATAAAGTGATGATACTTATTAAACACGCACTTACTGTTGTCTTCAAAAAAACTTTGGCGAGATGATATAACACTAAAAATGCTAACGCAGGAAACAATGCATCGCTCACACTATATACCCATGAAATATCAGTAACATTTAATAACCACAAAGGAAAACCGATAATTCGTGACAATAACATGTTTCCCCAAATATATAATCCCTGTTTATACTCATGTACATACGCATCCCCTTCTCTAAAATTACCGTCCACAACTTCACGAAGCCTTGAACCATACGCGGCCATTTCGTCAAGCGTGGGAGCATTGAGAGAAAGTGGATGATATCCTTCTATGCCATACTGATGTTGCATATAGGGAATCAAGACATTAGGAATACTAAAAATAATTGCAATGATACTTGCAATTACTAGAGCATACGTATGTTCAATAAAATAATTCTTCACCACACTCACACATCTTGGTGTAGACGAAAAAAAATACTCTATTCTCCATCTCAATACTCTACATATCAATCGCAGATGACGTGGAATTTCTTTTTGATAACGTAATTTTGAATTACCAAATTCTCTATTTGCCAAGGGAGTTGGAATTTCCACAAATCTTGCTCCCGCAAAAAATAATTTAAAGAAAAATTCTATTGTTGTTTCAAATCCATTCGTCGTTAAACGTATTGATTTTGCAGATTCAGTTTTTACCAAACGAAACAATGAGCTAATGCCATATACTCGTTTCCCACTCGCAAGTGAATACGCAATATTTGCAAGCCGACTAATCCAAATTCTCCATTGAGGAATGTCGTCTCCGTAACCGGCAAGTCCATGTGAACCAATAACCATTTCAACATCACCCTCATTATAGCGGTCAAGTAAATTCTTAATGTAGCGTGGATGAAATGTCAAATCAGCATCCAAAAACACTAAAAGTTCAGAGCGACTATGCGCTATTCCCGTCCGCATTGCGGCACCCAGTCCTCCATTGCGCGCGTGTTGCACGACACGAAGATTGTCTAATCCACTCACATATAAACGTTGAAGCGTATCATCAGAACTTCCATCATTCACAGCTATAACTTCGTACGTTACATTCAATTTTTTTAATTCTGGTTCAAGTATCTCCTTCAAACGAGGAATATTTCCGGATTCATTAAACGCGGGAATGATGATGCTTAAACGCATAGGAGTCTTTTTAATTTTTGATTGATGATTTTAGATTTTAGATTTACGACGACGAGCAACACGAAATCGTCAATCTAAAATCTAAAATCATCAATCTAAAATCATCTTGCTAGAGTGAAATTTTAACTAAATCCGAATGTCGTTCACCTTTTTGATATACTCCACGACGAAGATATTGAACGGGTCCGATCCACGCTCCCGTTTGAATAAATGTTCCTGGTTCTAGCACTGTATTGCAACCAACTTTTACATCATCTCCAAGAACTGCTCCAAATTTAATCATCCCTGTTGACATAGTCCCAGCAGGAATTGCCTTTGCGTCAAGACGATAATTTGCCAAAATCACTCCCGCGCCAATATTAGAATGCGAACCCAAAATACAATCGCCAATAAAATTAAAATGTGGCGCGGCGGCATGGTTCATCATAATTGTATTTTTTGCTTCGGTACAATGTCCAATGATACTTCTATTTCCTAAAATTGTATTTCCGCGAATATACGCTCCTGTGCCAATAATTGAATTTGGTCCGATATAACATGGCCCTTCAATATAGGCAGTCGGCTCTATTTTTGCCCCTTCTGCAACCATCACATCTCCTTTTAATATAGCTTGAGGATGAACAATTCCTTGAATCCACTGATCGCGAGGAGTTGCTGAAAATAATTTCTCAAGATATTTTTCAGAACGTTCAAACACTTGCCACACAAACTCAACTCCTTCAAACAATTCCTTGTGCATGTACTCGTCTAAATTAAAGTAGCGTGATGGATGAAATTCATTCATATATTGTATAATGACATCAAGTAAAATAAATTCTAATTCTAGTTATAGATGATATTTCGCAAGCGACCATGCCGCCAGTGTCATTCCATCATCAATTTTTTTGTCCCGAATCATTTGTTCAAATTCATCAATGGAAAATGAAACAACATTAATACGTTCTGTTTCTTCAAGCTGTTGTCCAGAATCCTTGAGACCCATCGCTACATATACATGACACAGTTCATTTGTTACACCATTCATCGGAATAAATTCACCAACTGAAATTAATTGTTCAGCTTCTATTCCAATTTCCTGCTTCAATTCCATTCGTGCCGCTTCTACAATATCCATTCCTTCAGGAACTCCACCTCCCGGAAATTCATAACACATTCTATCAACTAAATAACGAAACTGGTGAGTCATTATAATTTTTTTTTCCAACGTAATAGGCACAACAAATACTGAACCCGCAGAATGCACATACCAATAATTACCTCGTTTGCCATTTTCCATCACAAATTCATCATGCATGAATGTGTTCCATGGAGTTTTAAAAAATACTTCGCGAGATGTTGTTTTCCATTCAGGTTTTTTCATATATATTTTCTTACGCAATCCTAACAAGAAATCAGAAAATGAGCAACTAAAGGTACGGATCGTCATTTTTTTGACATGTTCTTAATTCAAACATATACTATTTCCTTATGAACGTGCGCGCGATTATTCAAAGCGTCAAAGTATACGCTACATCCGAACAAGGACTTTTTTTTGCGATTTTTTTTGGCGCGACAATCATTTTTTCTTCTCTCATTATCATATGTGTAATTTTGATTGATCCACATGAGGATTTTGGGACTGGTTTAATTGAACCAATTGTTCTTACCAACAGAACGCTCAAATTAAAATCCTTATCTTTAATGAATCCAAAACCAGAATTGCTTATTTTTGGATCATCGCGAACATTTACGTTTGATCCTGATATAATAATGCAACGTTTAGGCAAACAGACATTCAACGCTTCAGTCTCATATGCTCGTTCTGAGGACTATTACGCACTTTTACGCTATAGTGTTGAAGAATTGCATATCACTCCGAAAACACTACTCATCGGTTTCATTCCCGCAGAATTTAATAACGATCCCTTTGAGAGACAATTGCTTAACAATAAGCAATTAGGAAAATACGTTGAAAATAATCCAGCATTCTCTCCTTTTTTTATCCTCAAAACAATTAAAGAAAAACTCAATGCGCGTTTAGTGAATGACAGTATCAAATCATTTTTATTTCATACGACACGTACACAATTCAAACGAGTCGCTTTTCTTGAGAATGGAAAACAAGACACTATTGACACCCCCTATTCTGAATCAGCAATTACTTCACAATATCAACATGCAAAAAAATTGTATCAAGGAATTTCAGAACCACCCATAAGTCGTTTGAATTATTTCAAAAAAACGATTGATTACGCTTCTGACCATCATATCAAAATTATTCTCGCAATTTTACCAATCCATCCAGATATTGCTACAAAGCTAAAACTTGAAACTCCCTACAATGCATTTACCGCATCTCTCATGACGTATCTCAACTCATTTCCAAAAAATACATTTACGCTATATGATTTTTCCGATATTTCGTCGTTTAATGGAGAAAAAACTGGCTTTAACGATCCAACACATATGGATGTTGAAAATGTGCTGTTAATCACCAACAAACTATTTCCTGAAAAAAAGTAACACGTATGTTATTCAATTCATTCATCTTTATTTTCATTTTTTTGCCAATTACGTGGCTTGTATTTTGGATGCTTAAAGGAAAGCAGAATCGTTACACATGGCTTTCGTTCTCGAGTTATATTTTCTATGGTTATTGGGATTGGCGTTTTACCATACTCATGATGTTTTCTACTGTTGTAGATTTTACTATTGCAAAATGGATAGATGCTACGGACAACCAAACAAAACGTAAACTTCTCATTATGATGACGATTAGTATTAATTTGTTACTTCTTGGTTTTTTCAAATATTATACATTTGCCGCTGAATCCGTATCATCACTATTACACATATTTTCTCTCAATTCTCCATTACCAACATTTTCAATCATTTTGCCTGTGGGAATTTCTTTCTACACATTTCAAACAATGTCCTACACGATTGATGTATATCGCAGAAAATTAAAAGCAACACATAATTTTATGGAATTTAATTGTTTTGTTTCTTTATTTCCTCAACTAGTCGCAGGACCAATTGTGCGTTTTTCTGATATTGTTGACGATTTAAACAATATTGATTCAACTAACACGCAACAACAATTTCCTCGCGGACTTTCATTATTTATATTAGGACTATCAAAAAAAATGATCATCGCAGATACCATAGCTTTTTTTATCAATCCATTATTTTTAGATGTTAACTCACTTTCATCATTAACCGCATGGATCGCAATCATCGGATATACACTACAATTATATTTTGATTTTTCTGGCTATTCTGATATGGCAATAGGACTTGGATTAATGTTTGGTTTTCATTTTCCCGCAAATTTCAATTCACCGTATAAAGCAGTAGATATTCAGGACTTTTGGCGACGATGGCATATTTCACTTTCCACATGGCTCAAAGATTACTTATATATTCCGTTAGGAGGGTCTAGGGGAAGCGAAATCAGAACATCCATCAATATGATGATTACGATGTTGTTAGGTGGACTATGGCATGGAGCAAATTGGAATTTTGTTGTGTGGGGAGGATATCAAGGGCTATTGCTGGGCATCACAAAACAAACCAAATCTCACTATGATACACTTCCCTATTTTCTACGTAGAATTATCACCTTACTACTTGTCATTATCGGCTGGGTATTTTTTCGCACATTAACACTGCATGAATCAGGATTGATGCTTTCTAAAATGTTTAGTTTTAATAATTTACACATTCCTTCAACATGGACAGACGAATCATTGGTTATTCTTTATAGCGCACTCGCGATAGGAACCTACATCGCGCTTTTTTCAAAAAATACGAATGAAATTGAACATACAACTTCCAAAAAAAGAGCGTTATTACTCGCATTACTTTTTGTCGTATGTCTCTTGTTGATGAATTACGGACAGCAAGCATTTTTGTACTATCAATTTTAAAATACATCAATGCTAAAGTATTTTTTTTAATCGTATAATATCGCGAAGAATTTGGATTGAATGAGAAAAACGCATTTTTGTATGCGGATCATTTGTCCACGAAATAGGAACTTCTAAAACTGTATAGCCACTCTTTTGCGCTCTAACTATAAATTCTACATCAAAAATCCATCCTTTTGTGACGAGTTGTTCAAATATATGTTTAGTTTTTCTATGAAATACTTTAAATCCACATTGTGTATCATGAAACTGAAGATTGAATAGCATTCTCATCACACGATTAAATAATTTACCGTGTGTTTGTCGCAGTATGGATTGTCGTTTTACTAATTTTGAACCTTGCACCGCTCTGCTCCCCATATATATATCCGCACCATCTGCACGCTCTTCAATGGCGAGAAGCTCGTTGGGATGAGTGGATAAATCTGCATCTAAAAAAACTATCCACTCATATCTCGATGCCAAAACTCCTTTTTTTACCGCAGACCCTTTTCCTTGATTGTGTTTTAGATGAATACAACGAAGAAACGGATATTTTTTTTGTAACTCGCAGAGTTTTTGATACGTTTCATCTATAGAGCCATCATTCACCACAATAATTTCATATACTTTTTTATGCTCATATGCATATGCATCAACAACGCACACCACTTTTTCAATTGTTGCTGATTCATTATATGCCGGAATGACAAACGAAATACTATTCATCATATTTTTTTACGTTTCAAACATTTCAAATTTGTCAAACCAAGAGATGCGAAAATAAATAGGAACGGCTCAATAGGATATCTAAAACGAGCATAGCTTCCAAGACCTGAACCTATCCAAAAAAACGAAATTATCAATAATAAATAAAATGAAATTAGACGCGTTTTTGTATCAAGCAATCCTTTCACTAAACCCCACAGCGCCAGAGTTGAAAATATCGCATACACAATTTTCGCAACAATAAATATTCCTGCACCTGTTTCATTATACATACGAACCAAATTCAAAAGTCCCTGCAATCCGCCAGACCATGTCTTATCAAATGCTCCTAATTCAAATTTTGGATTAAGAGAACGAATAATCGTAAACCATCCATCAGAGAAAAAAAACGGAATTCCGCTCATCAAGGCAATGTGCGCTACAATGAGTGGATCTGAAACAACCATATCAATAGCTGTGTTCAACATAAAATGCGTATTGTCTTCTATAAAAAGTGGCATGGAGCCATATTTCTCACTAACACTTTGATGATATTTTATTCCAACATACGCTTCCACATATTTTCCGATAACTCCGCGCACAGCAAACGATGGTCCATAGGAAAAACTATCAAATACAATTTTATTTCGTACAAACCACGGTGAAATAACTAAAAATCCAATTGCCAATCCCGTAATAAAATATCTGCAACCTAATATGATTCCCTGACGCATAGTTGCCACACACGACAGTAGCGGTATCAGAAAAAGTAATGGATAAGAAACCTGACGAATCAACGTCGCAATTCCAAGAATAAAAATTGACCAGAAATATACATGAAATTTTTTGTCATACAACCAAACGCATATACCATATATTGAAATAAACAACAAAAACGTAAACATAGATTCAGTTATGAGCTGAAGTGGCCAATAGATCATATTTGGTTCAAAGGCAACAAATCCTGCTGAAATAATTGCAACTGATTTATTAAAAAAACGTTGGGCAAATTTGAATACTACTAAAATTAATACAACACTACACAAAATTTGAAATAAAACAGCAAAAATATATACACCAGACCCGGCTCCGAACACTAATAAGATAAGCGGATACAGAGGGACACGAAAATTATTTGGTGAAAATGGTGGTTCTGAACTCAAAGAAAATTGCCCATTGTGAAGAATATTCTTCGCAAGCGTAACATATTCTAGCGCATCACCATTTGGTCCAAACACAAAACCATTTTGACCCATCGTCAGCAAAATGCCAAAAAAAAGAGCCAAACGCAACAATAATCCGAGAGTAAGAATAATTCGCAATTGTAAAGGAATGCGTTTCCATGTCGCTCCTATAAGCGCTTTCCATTTTGTGACATCCCAAGCCATTTTTAGATTATACACCACAAAACGCATATGATAACGAAACGGCAACACCTGCGAATTTTTGAAGCGTATTTGCAACCATAGTGCTGAACACAAAACTTTTACAGCCCGAACACTATTTTTGACCATACCCTTCAAAAAATATCTCCACTTCACATGTTCTATTTTTTCTATAAATTTATTTCTGCTTAACGAAAGATAATATGCATCTTTTTGTGCGCACACCGCAAGATCCGGCCAATGTGCGTATAATTCCCCCTTCAATTCTATTTTCTGAATATGCGATGGAATTATAAATGATTCATGTACGAAAGAATCGGGCTTAAAATGAACACCCGATTGACGATTAATTAGCCGATCACACCAGTCTGGATAATAATAAGCGTGCTCAATTTTTTTTCCTTCAACAATTGCTCTACGCTTAAATCTCCCCACTGTGTTTGCATTGTTTATGGTCACTAATTTTTGAATTGATGTTTGTAGTTCTTCTTCACAATATTCATCAGAATCAACATAAAAAATCCAATCATGTTTCGCGTAACTAAATGATTTAATTCGCATCTCTGTAAAGTTCTCAATTTTTATGTTTAACTCTGCCGCTTCACGTTGTGGATATACGCGCGCGCCATACTCCTTTGCAATTGCACGTGTTGCATCAGTACTATTTCCATCCAATATCACAATATCATCACAAAAAGAAACAGAATCCAAACATTTTCGCAGTGTTTTTTCCGAGTTTAAAGTAAGAATAGCAACCGAACAAGCCAATTTCATAGGTATTGTGTAAATGTATATAGGTGTCTGACACCTATTAGGAGTTTTTGTTGAGGTTAAAATAGATGATACACCATATCGCTTTGATTCCGTCTTTCCATCCTATTTTTTTCCCTTCTTCATATGTTCGTCCTTTATATGAAATTCCTACTTCATATACGCGTGAACGCGCTCTCGCGACGCGAGCTGTTATTTCTGGTTCAAAACCAAAACGGTCAGATTTCAAATTCGGAACAATTTTTTTGATAACGTCAGCGCGAAAAACTTTGTAACACGTTTCCATATCAGTGAGGTTCAAATTGGTGAACATATTTGAAAGCATCGTCAAAAACTTATTTCCAATAGAATGCCAAAAATATAACACGCGATGCGCGTCAGACCCGACAAATCGCGAACCATATACCACATCTGCCTCGTTATCAAGAATAGGTTTTAAAAGACGTGGATATTCTTGTGGGTCATATTCAAGATCAGCGTCTTGAATCAATATAATGTCGCCAGTTGCTTTTTCAAATCCACGACGAAGCGCCGCGCCTTTACCACCGTTATGCGACATATATTCTATCACTATATTACTATCCGCTAGGGAGCGTAAAATTTCTCGTGTTCCGTCAGTTGAGCAATCATCAACAATAATAATTTCACGAGTCAATAAAATTGGACTCGCTTGCACGCGAGCAACAATTTCGCGAATTGTATTTTGTTCATTAAAACAAGGAATGATAATGGATAATTTCATATCAATGTGCATATTGTTATGAGAAATTAATGGTTAGAGTATAGCAACTCAATAACTGTTTTACAATTCATGTAGAAACATGTGATTGCCATACAGAAAACATCTGTTCATAAGTTGTTTCTGCAGATGGTAGTTTTAAAAATGTCGCACGCGCTGACTTCTCTAAACGCGCTTTCAATTCTGGATGTGAGTACAGAGAAATCACAGCTCGCACAAGCGCGCTCACATCATCTATCGGAATTATCAAACCATTGTGTTCATGGATTAACACTTCGCCAGCTAATCCGACATCTGTCATTACAACTACTTTTGAAAAACCCATAGCTTCAATCGCAACTCTTCCCCATCCTTCTGTACATGACGGAATTACCACAACATCTGCGTCTCTATAATAAGGCGTAACATCTTTTTGATGACCAACAAGCGTAATTGATTCTCGCACTCCTAAACTTTTAGCGTTCGCGCGAATTTCTGCTGACTCACTACCTTCGCCTACTATGGTAACATGCGCGTGGGGAATAGTTCCTAATATATAGGGCAAAGCACGAGCAATGAGCGCTACATTTTTTTCTTTGGACAATCGCGCAACACATACAATGTTAAACGCGTCGGAATTCAAAACACGAGCACGAGTTTTCTCTTCATATATGTTGGTAGAGGAAATGGGAATTACATACATACGTTTCTCATCAAATCCACGTTGTATTAATGACTGTTTGATGCGATGTGAAACAACACGAATTGCGTGCGCGCGACGAAGAATGAAAATTCCAAAAAAACAACGCAGAGAATTCCACCATGACATTCGTCTAAAATACTCATTACCAAAAAAATCTCCATGCAATTGAACCTCTAACTTAGCTCGTGCGCGACGAGAAATTAAAAAACCTAACAATCCGCTTTCAAAAGGATCTTGTACGCTTACAAGATTGATATGTCTCTCATGTATCCACCGACATCCCAATATATACGCTTTTATAAAACGAACAATTCGCCATCCATCAAATCCGGTTGCGTAAAACGGTTCTAAAATACTAGGCAGATGCGTTTTCGTCATTACTAATATTGACAAGGTAAAAAGCTGGGTAGCATATGAGCTCATCCTACGATGCGAATCAGAATTTTTGGATAGAATAGTTGAGTCCAAACTTATAAGTAGTAGATTGATATTCATAGAATATACGAACTACCTTCCAATATATTCAAATAATTCAAACGTTTCATCCATCATTCTACTACGTGAAAAACGATCCGAACGTTCCTCGCCAGCACGCGCGAACATTTCTGCAATATCTGTTTCTGTCAACAACATCCGAATGGATTTTTGCAATAACGCATAGTCGTGAAGTGGAACCAACAATCCGTTTTTTTTGTGTTCAATGACTTCACTGTTTCCGGGAATTGCTGACGCTACTGTTGGCAAACCAGAATATTGCGCCTCAATTAAGACATGCGATAATCCTTCATATTCACTAAACAAGACAAAGACGTTCGCATGTTTCATTGCCCATGCAACTTGGGTCTGTGGACGAGCGCCAAAAAAATGTACCTGCGAAGATACGTCTAATTCTTTGACCAATTTTTGTAGTTCCTGCAATTCAGGTCCATCACCAATAATAACCAGCGAAACATCTGTGATATCTTTTTGTAACTCACGTATGGTATGTACAAGTGTTAGAAGTCCCTTCCATTCCACAAGCCGTCCCACATACAGTATGATTTTTCCCGTTGGCCATCCGTCAATTTCGGACATTGAATCGGAAAAATGGACAGCATTATAAATAAGACGAATTTTAGTGAGTGGAATTCCCCAACCCGCAATGATTCCTCTCAAATAATTACTTGGTGTAATCACTGCGTATGCTCCTCGTATCACCAGTCGTGATATAATGCGTATTAATTCAATTTTAAAATTATATCGTTTGGTTTGAAATACTTCCAAAGAATCTTTGCATGCATGTTGGTCGCGAGCGCTCTCCCACGCAGGATCGCCGACAACTTTGATGAGCAATGGTTTATTCAATAATTTACTCACGATATATGCAGGCAATCCAACACAAAAAGAATCTTGAGCATAGATGAGATCATATTGCGAAGCAATATCCCACAGTGCCATAAAATAACGAACATAACGCTGTATGACATTCCCATGTCTTGAAACACAATACAGCAGAATACCTTGAGGAGGCACTGAAACTGCTCTGTCGCCATACGTCAAAATTGCAACATCATACATTCTATCTCTACATTCTGACGCGAGTGACGCAACATATGTTGCGGGGCCTCCCGGATGAGGCGGATAAATGCCTGTTGCAAATAAAATTCTAGGCACATTTATTTTGGTATAGATATCTCTGTATGCTTTCGCAATAGTATTCCAGTCAAATTGTTCAACAAATTGTTTTCCATTGTCTATACATCTATCCCGCAGTTCAACATCTTTCAACATTCGCGTTATGGATGACGCAAGATTATTTATATTTTTTGTTTCAAAAAGAAGTCCTGTGTGCTCATGACTCACGACATCAGGAATTCCACCCACATTACTAGCTACAATTGGAACACGTAGCGCTAACGCTTCAAGCGCCGCAATTCCCAATCCCTCGCCATGCGACGGAAGAACGGCGCATGTTGCGCGCGCAAGTTCACTCATTGCTTGTAGATGAGGCAACTTTCCGCACAATACTACAAATTCTTGTAATTGCAACCGTTCAATTTCTTGTTCTATCTCATGTCGCTCATTGCCATCGCCAATCAATTTTAATTGAGCTTCAGGAAACTCCTTATGGACAAGCGCAAACGCTCGAACTAAATCCATCACTCCTTTTTCATATGAAAGTCGAGCAACACAAACAATAACAATTTTTTTTGTTTTTTCCGTAATCTGTTCAGCGAGATATTTTAATTTTCCAAGCGGAACGCCATTTGGAATAACTTGAACATGAGTAGCTCCAAGTGTAATCGCGCGAGAAGACAAAAAATTACTAATCGCGATGACGCGATCCGGAGATGTATGAATTTTTTTCCATAACCAATGAGGAATTTTTCCAAATTTTGCTTTTTCGTCTAAATCTCCACTTTGTAATGTGAGTAATCGTCGTGGACTTGCTCCAAAAAATCCCAATAACCACAGAGCAATTCCTGCATAACTTTCCATGACAGCATGAGCAATGTCAGCATGAATTCGCATGACAGTAAACGGCGCTAATAGTGGATACAACCATTTATCAATTTTGTGTCCAATACCAAGACGAATAATTATATATCGTCCACGATGTTCATAACGAGGAAGATAAAATGCCAATTTTGCGGTTATCACCGTAAATGCATGTGCATCTTTTCTCCCCAAACGATTAACAATTTGTTCAACACATGTTTCTGCTCCTGACATGAACGGATCAAAAAAAGTGGATAAAATGGCTATGTGAAGATGTTTTTTTGGCATATACTAAGTTGCGCGACTGAATGATATGTTGTAGTATGGATAAAAATCACAATTAAGTCAATTCTTTTTATTGTTCAACATATTACAAAATATGAAAGTTTTAATAACAGGTTCAAGTGGTGAAATCGGAACCAATCTTGGACTCACCTTGCAAGCAAGAGGAGATACGATATTTGGAGTGGATAAACGTCTAAATACATGGACTGACAAAATTCCAACACTTCTTCAAGATTTATCACAGCGATTTGAAAATTACAAAGGAGGAATTGGTTCTGCTCTTTATGATACGCCTGACGTTGTTGTTCATCTAGCGGCTAATGCAAAAGTTCATGAACTCGTAGAACACCCCCAACGAGCGCTTGATAACATTATCATCACATTTAATGTTTTAGAATATTGTCGCATAAACAATATTCCGATAATCTATGCGAGCTCTAGGGAAGTGTACGGAGATATGCATCGTTTTGAAACAGCAGAACATACGATTAACGAACCAACTGCGAATTTTGTATTTACCGAAAGCACCTATAGCGCAAGTAAAATTGCCGGAGAATCTCTGATTTATTCGTACGCGCAATGTTATAAACTTCCCTACATTATTTTTCGTTTTTCAAATGTGTATGGTAGATATGACAATGACCTAGCGCGCATGGAGAGAGTGATTCCTTTATTTATTGAAAAAATAAAATCAGGAAAACCAGTCGTCATTTTCGGTAAAGAAAAAAAACTTGATTTTACGTATGTTGATGATACAGTTCAAGGAATCGTAAAAGGAATTGACGCATTAACGTCAGCACGAGTTACAAATCAAACCATCAATCTTGCCTATGGCGAAGGACGGACACTTACTGAATTGGTTTCATACATTTCAGATACTCTGAATATGCCTACGACGCCGACATACGAGGAAGCGCGACCTGGAGAAATTACTTTTTTTGTCGCAGATATAACAAAAGCAAAAGAACTTTTAGGATATGAACCAACAACGTCATTACAAGCTGGTATTAAAAAAGCAATCGCATGGCAGAGTTTAGCTTTTTAGGAAATTAGCTTTTTAGCTTATTAGGACGCACCCTAAAAAGCTAATAAGCTAGTTCCTAATACGGGTGTCGGTCATTCGCCTAAAAAGCTAAAAAGCTAGTTCCTAAAAGGCTAAAGAGGTATGTCTCAACACAAGAAAAAAATTCTTCATCTGATTACACAAGCGGAATT
>CAYVCS010000128.1:0-3077 GCA_964450455.1 uncultured Gammaproteobacteria bacterium
ATTTTTTTCAATATAAAAAATGGCGATTTCGTTTAAATGATCTTGGAATTTTTTGTCATGTGGGAAATGGAAATGTTGGCGATAAATTGCCGTCAGGATATGTCCATCATCGTCAAAGTGTTCCTTATTTATTAGGTGAACGTGATCCTTCAGCTCGCGCTCATTTGATTGAACATAAGGGGATATATGGAATGGGATGGAGTTCTCTTAAGATGAATTTTGAAAGTTATACGACCGATAATGAGCCACCTATTAGTCTGTTTCAGAAGTCGCGAATGATTATATGGCAACCAATCACGAGAGTAGATAAACCAGTGGGATGGCATAGATGTTATGCGCAAATGAATCCGCGACAAACTGGTTTCGCTGAAATTAGTGATACAAAAGAGTATTTTAAAAATTGGAGTTCTCATGCTCTGCGTCATAGAAATAAATGGATGAAAGATCAGAATTATGTAGTTGAGGAAGTTGAGATACATCAGTTTATAGAAGCATATCGCGCGAAGGGAAAAGAATTGCGGATGAAAGAGGAATTTGTGAAATTAATTATACGAAATAAAAATGTATCTGAAGAGAAAGTACGTTTATTTTGCGCGAAAAATCGTGTCAGTAAAGAAATTGTGGCAGGGTTAGCTGTACTTGATACACCACAAACTAGTGGGAGTAACCATTTGGTTTCATTTATTGCATGCGAGAATGAGCGTACTTCAATAGGTGTTGGTTTGATTGATTTTTGGTTTCAGCATGCAATTAAGCGAAATATTCGTTTTTTGAATTTTGGAATTTTTTGGACTGCGGGCGACCCTACTGCATGGAAAGGATTTTCTCAATTTAAAAATCAATTTGGTATTTTTTTGATTAGGTATCCATTTCCGTTGATTCGGATTGTGTGGAAAAAATGATATTGCGCGTTATCAGCGCGTGACGTAAGATGTGTTTCTATGATTTTATGTGATAAAGATATTAGATTAGCGATTGCGGAGGGTACTATTATCATTAGCCCCTATGAAGATAAATTTCTTCAGCCAGCGTCTATTGATTTGCATTTGGATAATCAATTTTTGGTGTTTGATACAAAACAGAATTATGTGATTGACCCTAAAAAATCAATTGATGGTATGATGCGTGAAGTTATCATATCTGATGACCAGCCATTTGTTTTACATCCGGGTGAGTTTGCGCTCGGAATGATTTATGAAACAACAGGAGTGTCTAATAAAATTGTTGGACGTTTAGAAGGAAAAAGTTCAGTGGGACGAATGGGTTTGATGATTCATGTAACTGCGGGATTTTTGGATCCAGGAAATTCATTGAAGATGACGTTGGAGTTACATAATACTGCTCCACTTCCGATGTTATTATATTACAAAATGCCGATAGCGCAGATGGCATTTGAGACAATGAGTGGGCCATGCGAGAGACCATATGGAGTAGGGAATGGAGGAAAATACGTTGGTGATACTAAACCACGAGCTAGTCAAATGTGGAGAAATTTTACGACCTAACTATCTAGCTTTTTAGATACTAGCTTGTTAGCTTTTTAGGCGTTGGCGTTGGCGTTTCCTAACAAGCTAAAAAGCTAGTTCCTAATTCCTAGAGCCAAAGCTAGTTCCTAATGCCTAGAGCCAAAGCTAATTCCTAATGCCTAGACAGTATTTGCAGATGACGTTGTGGATTCCCGATCTCGGTCGGGAATGACACGAATAGGAGTCGCGACCGTCAACGTTCTAAGAAGCTAACAAGCTAGTTCCTAATTCCTAGATCCTATGTTTGCACTAATCACAGGAGCGTCAAGTGGAATTGGAATTAAGTTGGCCAATGAAGCGGCGCGAGATGGCTATGATGTGATACTTGTTGCGCGTCGCGAAGAAAAATTATTACAACTCGCAGATGAACTTAAGGAGCGTTTTAAAATTGCTACCGTAGTTATAGATGCGGATTTAAGCAAGAAAGAAGGAGTAAAAAAAGTTTTAGACGCAATCGTTGCACACAATTATCAGGTTGAAATGTTAATTAATAACGCGGGTTTTGGTTTGTTTGGTGATTTTGTTGCTATGGATGACGCTATATCGCGTCAAATGATTGGCCTCAATATCACTGCATTAACAGAACTGACGCACGCATGTTTGAAGGGAATGGTTAAACGCAAACACGGATATATTTTGAACGTAGCGAGTATTGCAGGATTTTTCCCTGGCCCTTATATGGCTGTTTACTACGCTACAAAAGCATATGTTCTTTCATTTTCAGAAGCATTATCGGAAGAGGTGCGAAATTGTGGCGTGTATGTCACCGCTCTGTGTCCTGGTCCAACAGCGACAGAATTTAGTTCTCATGTATCTAGCGAAGGTATGGGAATTTTTAGAGGGATGTTACCGAGCGCTGACGAAGTGGCGCATTTTGGATATGTCGCATTACAGCATAAACGCGTTGTAGCTGTTCATGGGTTCAAAAATCGTGTGTGGATACAAATTACTCGCTTTCTTCCGCGATGTTTGATACGCTACATTATCGCTCGCTTACATAAAAAATAGCTAAAATACTATATGTCAGAGATTAATGAAGATGTAGCGCAACAAAAGGATGTAGTAGAAGATACTTCGTCACAAACTGCTGATATGACGCCTCGTCAAATTCGTCGTAAACAAAAACGTGATAAAAGAAAATTAGAACGCAAAGAGCATACGGCAGAAAGTGGCACATCGGGAAATTCTTTGAAATGGATTGTAATTGTCGGAATACTTGTCGCGGTAGTTGTATTGATGTTGAAATTTGTAGGAGGAGATGATTCAAAAAATGGTTCTGAAACGAAAGTTGGCTCGCTTACAATTTCGGGCGATGAATGGTTGGTTGGTAGTCCAACTTCAACATTGCTGTTGGTGGAATATTCTGATTTTCAATGTCCCGCATGTAGAAGTTATTATCCTATTGTAAAACGATTAAAAGAAAATCTTCCTAGCGATGTTCGTATTATCTATCGTCATTTTCCTTTAGATCAGATTCATACATATGCGCGAATTGCGGCATATGCGTCGGAAGCGGCGGGCTATCAAGGAAAATTTTGGGAAATGCATGAT
>CAYVCS010000129.1:0-11470 GCA_964450455.1 uncultured Gammaproteobacteria bacterium
GTATTTCCTAAAAAGCTAACAAGCTAATTCCTAACACCTAGCTTAGCTAGCTTTTTAGGACGTGGTTCGCTCCTAATAAGCTAAAAAGCTAATTCCTAAAAAGCTAATACTGTGCATGAAACGAAAGATTATTATCATCAACGGTGTCATAGTTTGTGGAGTGTTTGTGATGTGGATATGGTTTGCAATTGTTCCTGTTTTGCGCGTACCATCCTTTAGTTCCTCAACAAAGATTTTGGATCGTAACGGTGGGTTATTGTTTGAAGTTGGGGATAAAGAAAAAGGGATACGAAAAATAATAACATTTGATGAAATTCCAGATTCGTTAAAAAATGCTCTGGTTGCTTCTGAAGATAAGCGATTTTATAATCATCATGGAGTTGATATTCGCGCAATAGGGCGCGTTTTTTTTGAAATGTTGAAAACGGGACATATAGCAAGTGGCGCATCAACTATTGAACAACAACTGGTAAAAAATATATATTTTGCAGACCAACCTCGTTCTATTATTCAAAAAATGCGAGAAATGACTGCGGCACTATGGTTTGCGTATACTCATTCAAAGGATGAAACACTCGTCATATATTTGAATAGCGCATATTTTGGCAATCGTTCGTATGGAATAGGAACTGCGGCGAGGACGTATTTTCATAAATCAGTCAAAGATTTGACCGTACTTGAAAGCGCCATGCTTGTTTCGGTGCTTCCTGCGCCCTCACGCTTCGAACCATACAGACATAAAGCGCTCTCAAATGCTCGTATGCGTTATGTCCTTCAGCGTATGGTTGTAGAGCATATGATAACGAAACAAGAGGCCGAGAATGCATTAGAGAGAGGAATAACCTTATTTGCGACAAACTATGAAATACAATCACCGCATTTTGTGTTGTATGTGTTAGATGAACTTTCAAAACAGTTTCCCGATATTGAAACAGGAGGATATGTAATTCACACGACGATTGACCCTGATCTTCAACGTGTTGTGCAAACGTCTATCAATCGCCGGATTGCACGGTTGTCGCTTGAGCATGTGAACAACGCGAGTGTAATCGCTATACATCCGGAAACCGGTGAGATTCTTGCATATGTTGGCAATGTTGATTACTTTGATGAAAAACATAGTGGAGCGATTGATATGGTGCAAGTCCCTCGTCAAACAGGTTCAGTATTGAAACCGTTTTTGTATCTGTATGCGCTGATGCATGGGTATACGCCTGCGTCAGTTATTGCGGATGTTCCTGTTCGGTTTGAAACTGGTGAGGGAACAACTTATTATCCTCATAATTATGGGAATACATATGCGGGACCAGTTTCACTTCGTGATGCATTGGGAAGTTCACTGAACATTCCAGCAGTTAAGATTTTAAACCAGGTTGGATTATCTAATTTTTTTGAGGTATTAAAAAAATTCGGTATTTTATTTGAATATCCGCCTGATTATTATGGTTTGCAAATTGTGTTGGGTGGGGGAGAAGCGACACTTATGGATATTGCCTATGCCTATGCACGATTAGCATTATATGGACACACAGTTAATTCCGTAAGTGTATTAAAAGTGGAAAATAATGAGGGTAATGTAGTATATACATCGCGACGGCCAGAACATAAACCACTTTTTGAAGATCAAAATAAAGTTAGCGACGCAAGTGAATTGATTGCGGATATACTTTCTGATTCGTCCGCTCGAAGCAGATCGTTTGGTGAGGCAAATTTACTTGATATTCAAAAACGTATTGCAGTAAAAACGGGAACCACCTATGATTTTCATGATAATTGGGCATTTGGCTATACACCACAGTTTGTGTTAGGAGTTTGGGTAGGAAATGCGGATAATACTCCGATGAAAGGGGTCAGTGGAATTTCTGGTGCGGTACCGATTTGGCATGATATAATGCGCTATGTCTATGATAAGAAACATCAAATTGCATGGAATCATTCAAAAAATATTGTTTCAGTGAATATTTGTGTTCCCTCTGGATTGCGCGCAACCGAATTATGTCCAAAAACGAGAATGGAAAAGTTTATAGAAGGAACAGAGCCAAACGTAGTTGATTCGTGGTATAAAAGTTTGGAGATTGATGCGAAGACGGGATTGCTTGCCACTCCATCTTGTAATAAACAGATAGTTCGGAAAACGTTTTTAATTCCTCCGCAAGAATATCGTATATTTTCGGAAATTACGCGTTATGAACAGCCACCAAAAAAAGATTGTAATCAGGGTGAGGTAAAATATTATCAAGACGAACTATCCATAATTTCACCGCTTCAAGGAGAAGTGTTTGCGATTGATCAGCAAATTAATCAACAAAATCAGCGTATTTCGTTTATCGCGGGTGGCGAAGCACAACGCTATACATGGGAACTAAATGGAGAAAAAATTGAAACTTCAGAGCCAGTTTTTCTATGGGAACCACGAAAGGGAAATTATATTTTGAAATTAGGAAATAGACAAACGAGCTTTAGTGTGAAATAATCGGTTTGTCATTGATAGTTTCTAGATTATGTATGTCATCCTCGCGAATGCGGGGATCCAGAAGCGTTTGTTGACTTACCGAAGAACTATATTTCTGCTGAAAGATACATATTACTAAGAATTCGTACGTACAATAAGCAGACGAACAACGATGGATTCCCGATCTCGGTCGGGAATGACACGTGGGGCGGATTCCCGCGAAGTTTACCCTTCAGCAGGACAACGCCATCGATCTCCAATCGAGTTGAGGACATGCCCCGATCGGGGGGCGAGAGCCTGTCCTGATAAAGGAATGACAGGTGGGCTACAATTTTAGATTGACGATTTTAGATTTTAGATTGACGACGGGTGACGATTGTAGATAGTCAATATTAATTCATAAATCAAAAATCGCAACACGTAAATCTAAAATCGTAAATCTAAAATCTAAAATTAAACCAAAACTATGTTTCTATCAAACGATTCATTGCGAGCAAAATTTCAGGAGCTGATGAAACAATACAAAGCGCGTTGTATGCGATTTTATACTTACATTAATGAATGTTTTGTGTTGTGCGCAGAGCGCGTGAGGAAGCATAAAAAAAATATTGTTACCTCCTGTAGTGTGATTTTTGTTGTGGTTGTGGCAATGTGGTTTGTATTTCCAGCTCCTGTCGTCGTGAGTCCAGAAGATGGCGGCGTCATAACAATGTATCGTCATGAACATATCGTGATTTCATTTAATCAAATGATGAATAAAAAAAGTGTAGAGCGCGCGTTTTCAGTATCGCCACAAGTTCTCGGTGATTTTTCGTGGAATGCAAATCAACTCACATTTTCGCCACGTACGGATTTAGAAAAAGGGGTTTCCTATAAGGTGCTAGTAGGTGCCAGCGCGCGCAATAAATTTTTCAAATCGTTGAAAAGAGAATGGAAACAAACGTACAATATTTTAGATTATCCAGAAATTATTGTAGTAACACCAGCTGATCAAAGCATTATTATGCAAGATCAGCGATTAACAGTGTTGTTTGATAAACCAATTCGCTCATTAGAACGAGAAACAATCGCGGATTCTCTTGTGACGTTTGAGCCATCCGTTGAGGGAAAATTTGAATGGTTAGGAACAAGCGGTTTTGAATTTGTTCCGACGAATGGTTGGCCTGCGGCTACCGCGTTTACTGCTACGATTCATAAAGGTGTTGAAGCGTTAAATGGTACAACAACTGCTCAAGATTATGTATGGAAATTTCAAACGAGCAATGTTTCAACTGCCCTGCAACAAGAGTATCAAGATACTCATATGCCACGCGATCCAGTTGTATTAAATTTTAATTATGCAGTGTCGCCACTTATGGTGAGGAATGGTTTAGCTATCACTCGCCTGTCATCGCATGAAGGGAAAGAGGTTGTAGAAATTGTTCCTACCTCACAATTTTTGGTGACAGCTCATAAAGACGACCCAAATTCCATTGATGTTATACCGCGCGGAGGTTTTGATTTAGGATATTCCTATATTTTTAATCTTCCTCAAGGTTTTACCGCAGGAATTGGTTTGCTTGGACTAACTGCTGATTTTACGGGGTCAATAAAAACAGATGAAAAAGGATTTCACATCAGCGAACAGGCGGGTCGCGACGTTACCATTTGTGTACATTGTTCGCTTGAGGTGACGTTTAATAATACACCTGAAGTCAGTTTAGTGAACAGTGTACACATTACGCCAGAATTAGTGGATAAGAATATATATTCGTATTATCGAGGAAAATTGCAGATTAATGGACAATTTAAACCATCAACACGCTATACAATTACTTTTGATAAACGATTTGCGGATATTCATGGACAGAAATTAGAACGTGCAGAAAAAATTGTTGTAACAACTGATCCGTATGAACCATCAGTAGAATATAATGGATATAACCAATATGGAGTTTTTGCATCACATCTTCCCCGTGTATATCAGCTACGAACCTTAAATATTACGAAACCGATTGCCATTCAATTGTGTAGTGGCAGTACAAAAAATTATATTGAACATACTGATTTTGATTGTAACAAGAAATATGAAAAACAATATGAGGGGGGAAAAATATTGAATGAGTATAGTATCGTTGATGTTGATATGGATGCGATTGCCGGACAAACATTGCCACTTGGTGTATATGAATTGAAGATGACGATGCCTGAAATTCAGGATAAATATCAACAAGGGCAACAAACAAAACTGATGATGGTTGCAAATACCGCGCTCACGGTGAAATGGGATAGAAATGGTGAAGGAAAAATTTTGGTGTGGGCGACAGATATGAAAACAGGGGAATCTGTTTCTGGGGTAGACGTAAATTTGTGGAATGAAAAAATAAATGATTCAGGATTTACGAAAATTTTGGACATCAAAAAAACAGGAGCTGATGGAGTTGTGGTTTTTGAGAATGTAATGGGTGAAGGTGTTGTTCAGGGGAATATGGGTGTTAGCGTTGAAGATACAGCGCATTTTGGATACGTATCTGCTAATTGGAATGATGGCATCGCGAGTTGGAACTATGGATTAGAGGAAAGTTATTCAGATACTATAGGCAATCAGTATGTTGGTTATGTGTATACTGATAGAACAATTTATCGCGCTGACCAAAAAGTGTTTTTTAAAGCAGTAATTCGTAGAGATATTGACGCGCGCCTATCAATTCCTAAACAAAAAGAGGTTAGAGTTACTATTACCGATGCTAATGGCCTAACAGTGTCTGAACAAACATTGCCAGTTTCATCGTATGGAACTGTGCACGGAGAATTACAACTTACTACATCAATGCCGCTCGGAACTTATTCGATACAACTATTTACTGATGGGCAAGACGGAAAGGGACCGACTATTGGAGGCCAATTTGATGTGCGTGAATATCGTCGACCTGATTTTAAAGTGAACATTGACGCGCCTGATGCGGCGTACGCTGGTGAAACAATTCGTATTCCTGTTCATGCCGAATATTATCATGGTGTAGCGTTGAATGGCGCTTCGGTATCATATTCTGTCGCACGACGAAAATTATTTTTTCAGCCACTGAAAGGAGAATGGTATAACTATAGCACTGACGATGCGATGTTTGATTGTTGGTGGTATTGTCGCACTGAAGGAAATTTTGAAACATTGGTATCTAATGAAACCAAACTTGATCAGAATGGTAATATTATCATAAGTTTGCCCGCAAATTTGACGGATTATACGTTTAGCGCAACGTATCAGGCCAGCGTTACTGTCACCGATATCAATAATCGTTCAGTGTCATATACATCAGAATTTCCTGTGCATAAAGGTGAGTTTTATGTTGGAATACGTTCAAATTATAGCAGAGGATGGAATTCAAATGATGCTGATTTTGATATTGTAAGTGTGAATATAGACGGAACTCGACGAAAAAATATTGAACTTACTGTGTCGTTGTATCAGAGAGAATGGACATACGTACAGCGGGTTGACACGATACGTGAATTTTTAGAACCGCATAAAAAAGATACACTACTTGAAACTCAAAAACTGGTAACAGATGGAGAAGGAGTTGCATTCGTAGGTTTTAAGCCAACAGGAAGTGGAGAGTTTGTTGCAGTTATACGAACTAACGACGCACGAGGAAATACGTTATCTGCATCGGCAAATAGATATGTATATGCGCAAAGTTCAGATGCATTAGAAACTGTGAGAGTATCCGATGACCATCAAATGAAAATTATTCAAACCAAGGCAAGTTATGCGGTAGGTGAATCTGCTTCGCTGTCAGTACAAACCCCATATAAACTTTCAAAAGCGCTCGTAACAGTTGAGAGAAATTCCATTCTTTCATATCATGTTGTTGATCTTGGCACCTCTTCACGTGTTGTTGAAATTCCGATAACAGAAGACGCTGTTCCTAATGTGTATGTGTCAGTGCTAGCGCTTAAAGGTGGAGGCGAAACAGGAATTCCAGAATTTCGTCTTGGATACGCGCAGTTGCAAGTTGATACGAATAAAAAAATATTAGATGTGAAATTAAGTTCGGATAAGCAGACGTATAAACCAGGTGAGAAAGTAATCCTGACTGTTTCCGCGCACTCTTTTGATGGTAAACCAGCTCGTGCTGAACTATCGCTTGCTGTTGTTGATGAGCGTGTTGTCGCATTACTTGGATCAATTGACAAAAATATTTTAGGAAAATTTTGGTTTCCTCGTACCATAGGTGTTCAAACCGCGCAAACACTTACGATGCTTGTAAAAAAAGTATTTTATGCGACAGAGGGTGGAGGTGGGGGAAAAGGAGATTCGGGAAAAGTTGCCGCCGTGAGAGGTAATTTCAAAGATACCGCATATTGGCACGCAACAGTAGAAACAGATGATGCTGGTTTCGCACAAGTTTCATTTGATTTGCCAGATAATTTGACGAGTTGGCAAGTACTTGCGATTGGCGCGACACGTGAGACGATTGTGGGAAGCGCAGAAACGACGATTAAAGTGAAAAAAGAAGTGATGGTTGAGCCACTAGTTCCGAGAATGGTGAGACATAATGATACGCTGTTGATTGGCGCGACATTATTTAATGCTACCGACGAATCAGCGAAGATGGATGTTACTATTGATGCAGATTGGCTTGAGTTTTTGGATGCTAAACACACAACCATGTTTGTGGGAGCACAATCACGCACTCCAGTTTTGTGGCGTGTTAAGGTGCCACAATCCGGCGAAAAAACGCATGTTACTGTTTCCGTAACTTCTCGTGTGGGGAATGATGGATTTACCGTAGATTTGCCTATATTACCATTTTCAGTTGCTGAAAGCGTTTCGCTGTCCGGAATTTTAGAGCGATCTAGTAAAGAAACCATTATCATTCCAAAAGATATTATAAAAAATGTGGGAGATGTTACTGTTTCTGTCGCGCCTAATATCGGAAATGGTTTGCAAAGTGGATTAGATTATTTGGTGAAATATCCGTATGGATGCGCAGAACAAAAAACAAGTTCAATGATTGCAAATTTGTTGTTTGATCAATTGGCACGTTTAAAAGTTACTCAAACTAATTCCGACAAGCAATCTGAAGCAAAGAAAAATGTTGAAGCAGGAATTCTTGAATTACTCGCGATGCAACGACAAGACGGAGGATTTGGTTTTTGGGCAGAAAGTGATAAAAGTTATCCGCATCTTTCTGGCTATGTGTTGTGGGGATTAACTCAAGCGCAAAAAGCTGGATTTAGTGTTCCTGAAACTTCGCTGAATAATTTAGATGTATATGTGCGAAGTACCTACGAGATGAGTTATGAACATGACTATGATAAACCATCTGATGCGGAACAAGCTCAAAATTTATTTATGCTTTCAGAACGAAATACTGATGGACTTGCCGGATATGCGGGAACATTATATGAACGTCGCGCTCAATTACCGCTATTTGCTAAAGCATTTTTGGCGATGGCATATATAAACATTGATGCGTCTGCGTCGTCAGAACCGGCACAACGCTTGATGAACGATATTCATAATAAACTAACGTATCTTAATCCCTCAACTGCCTACATTCAAGACCAAAAAGTATATGATTATTTGATGAGTTCTGATGTTCGCTCAACAAGTGTATATCTGCAAGCGTTGCTACGATTTGCTCCACAAGATAAAGATGCTGAACGAATCGTCCGTTATCTTATGAGCACGCGAGTTGATGGAAATTGGGAAACAACACATAACACGACGATGGCATTGCTCGCACTCGTTGAATATGTTCGTGTACATCCGATTGATGATACAGCGCAAAATGTTGCCTTATTCTTGAATGATAGAAAAATTGAGGATTTGGCATTTCCTCGAGGTGATCTTTCATCTCAACAATCAAAAGTTATTTCATTGAGTTCACTGCAATCTAAAGTGAATGAACATGATATAAAATTGGAAAAAGAAAATACTCGTCGATATTTTTACGATATCACCATGAAAACATATCGCGCTATTGAAGACATTAAACCTTTTGAAAGCGGATTTTCTCTTATAGCAGATATGTATGCGCTGTCTGATAAAAAATATGAGCGACCACTTCGTAGCGCATCAGTTGGTGACACCGTAAAAATTCGTATGCGTGTCATTGCTCCAAAGCTTCGTCGTTATGTTGCGCTTGAATATCATCTTCCTGCTGGACTTGAAGCGATTGACGCATCTCTTAAAACAAGTCCAAAAAATGTGGTAGGAGGTGGAACTTTGCAATGTTCGCCTGTATATGGTGGAGGAGAAAATTGTGTGAATGCGGAAGGTGTTGAATGGAGTTGGTGGTGGGAAAATGTTTGGAAACATATTGAAATGCGTGATGATAGAGTTTTCTTATTTGCTGATGCTTTGAATCCGGGTGTATACACCTATGAATTTTTAGCAACCGCAGTTACTGAAGGTGAATTTCGAGTTCCACCAGCACGAGTTTACGAATTCTATAATCCTCTCTCAAACGCGCACAACGCAGGAACCATATTGCGTATAAAGAAATAATTGAATTCTGCTATTGTCAGGAAACCAACGAAATAGACTTGAATCTTCTAATTGTCATCCTCGCCGCAGCGGGGATCCGCGTCCCACGTGTCATTCCCTTCAGCAGGACTCGCCCGACCGAGATCGGGAATCCATCGTTGCTCGTTGTTTATTGTACACGCGAATTCTCAACGGTATGTATCTTTCAGCAAAAATCTAGTTCTTTGGTCAGTCAACAAACACTTCTGGATCCCCGCGGAGTTTACCCTTCAGCAGGACACGCCCTCGATCCCCAATCGAGTTGAGGACAGGCCCCGATCGGGGGGCGCGAGCTTGTCCTGCTGAAGGAATGACATTTTTAATTCAATAAAAAAACTCCAACCGTTTTTGGTTGGAGGGAATTAATTATTTTTCTCTATAATCTTTTGGAGATTTTACGACCAATTGTTTTTCTTGGTTGATACGCATATCGGCCCAATCGTTAAATGGGCCAAGCAGACGATTATGTAGCCATTGTTTTGTTTTTTCACGATCCATCATTGGTGGCGGATCTATCGCAGAAAGATGAATGTGGAGTGTGGATTCGTGGATCTGTCCCATTTCGGACGCATATCCAGTAAATTCATGGTCAAAAATGACGTACATCCGAATCCACGTTGCATTTGGCAACGCTTTACGTAACGTCATAATTCCTTGTGGACGTCCCGACAAACTAAAACGATAACGATGCGCTTCTCGCGCGTTTCCTTTTTTGCGTAGACGTTGTTGGTTTGCTAGGATACGATTTTTTTGTGGTCGATGTCCTTCAGGATATATGATAAACATTCCGTTTGAAGGAATTTTTCGTATTCCTTCACGCAACGATCGTAACGCTTTTTCTGTATTGTTTCTATTGATGGCGATGCATTTCATTGCGGATAACGCCCATCCTAATGGATGCCATTGATGTTTCGTTGCAAAAACCATTGTGGGAAGTTTTGTCGGCATAATTTCAGTCAACGCGTGAGCGACTCCAAACAATGCCGCAGATGTTGGATGATTTCCTACAATAATAATTGGTTGAGCATTTGGAACTCGCTGGACTATATTTTCAATTTCAACATTGATGTTGAGTTTTTTGCGATATATGTTCATTCCATCATGCGCAAATCCCGCGATACACCACTGATAATCTTTTTTACGAAGCGCATTCCACAAAATGATGATAATCCATTTTGCATACACGAGTAATCCGAAACAATAGATTTTGAGCGATTGAAATTTCGTCATTTCATTCTCCTTTGTGAAAGATCGTGAACGCAGAATAGCAGATAGATAGTGTAGCGTCAATTCTCCGTGCCGTGTTTAATTTCTTACGTAACTGTTGATTAAAAATAGGGAATTTGTTACGGTGGGGATTCAATAATAACTTTATGCTATGCCATATTCCATCAAAATGTCGTCTGCGCCTATTGTATCAGTAAAAGGAGATGTATTATTCGTCTTTTTATGTGAAAATGAATTAAGTTCAGAGGTTTTTGACAGTGTAAATACATTGACAGGAGGGATTTTGCGAAAAATGATAGCGAATCACGAATTTGAAGGAAAAGCAAAACAACTATCTTTTGTACCAGTTGTTTCTGAATCAATACTTAAAACTGTCTGTCTTATTGGGTGTGGTACACTTGATACGCTAGAGATTAAACATATCTATCAATCTTTTTTTTCAGCATGTTTGAAAGCGCAAAAACGAAAAGCAAAGTTGTATAGTGTGGCCGTGCGTAACGATATGGTAGAAAAATTTGGCGCGAAACGATATGGGGGGATTATCGCAAAAGCACTCACACTTTCTACGTATCGGTTTGATAGATATGTGTCTAAAAAAGATAAACATTTAGTACGTCCGACAGTGTTGCAATTCGTGGGAACAGAACATGGTGGGGAAATTATGAGTGGTGCGAAGCACGCACAGCAAGTCGCGGATGAAGCAAATTGGGTGAGAGATTTAGGAAATCATCCTGCGGGAAATATGACGCCAACAACGCTTGCGAATGATGTTCGTGAACGATGCGCAAAATTGCCGATTCGTATCCAAATTTTTAATGAGAAAAAAATGAAACAATTAGGGATGAATGCGTTACTCGGAGTTTCAAAAGGTTCAAATGAAGAAGCTAAACTGGTGATTATGGAATATTTTGGAGGGAAAAAAGGTGATGCTCCACTAGTTTTTTGTGGAAAGGGAATTACCTTTGATTCGGGTGGAATTTCCATAAAACCATCAGCAAAAATGGAAGAAATGAAGTTTGATATGTTAGGAGCGGCCTCTGTCGCGGGCGGAGTTGTTGCGTGCGCTCGACTCGGTTTGAAAGTAAATGTAGTTGGTATTTTAGCATGCGCTGAAAATTTACCTTCAGGAACGGCAATGCGTCCGGGAGATATTGTAACTGCTAAAAACGGGACAACTATAGAAGTGGTGAATACTGATGCGGAGGGACGATTGGTGTTAGCTGACGCGCTTTTATATGCGGAAAGCTATAAACCTAAATATGTGGTTGATTTTGCGACAT